>JAISQX010000207.1 GCA_031273965.1 Clostridiales bacterium | reverse complement strand
CAAACCAAATATACAGCAAAATCATCAAAAACGTCGCGAAGCTTTTCGGGAGGCTTTGAACGGCTTTGTTTTTTATTATATAATAAACCAAACCCAACAAAGCAAAATCAAATATCATATACGCCAAAATTATGACGATATTGTTATTAGCCGCGGCATTGGTGATATGAACCGGCAAAAATGATATTTTAAAAACTAAACCCGCAAAAAATATTAATATTGAAAGCTGGCGTTTATATATTACATTCATAAATTTTTCCTCTCTCATTCCCTATTTTTGCCTTATTTTGTTGACGTTAGGGATGGACTCCGGTCTTTGCTTCTGGTTAATCAAGCTTTCCTTGTCTATCGAGTCTTTTATATCGGACGCTATATACGGCGCAAACGGCGCGACATAGGGAGCGCCGTAACTGTTGTATGTCAGCATATACGCGGTTATGGCGATTGTGCAAAGTATAAGACCAAAAAAACCGAAGAGGGACGAAGCTAAAACAAGCAAAAGCCTAAACAAACTAAAGGAGCTTATCTGGTCGGGTATGCAATATATTCCTATATTCGACATTGCGGCTATAAGCACGGTCGGAGAACTTATAAGCCCCGCCTTTACCGCCGTATCTCCGAGGATAATAGCTCCGATAAGCGAAAGCGACATACCGATATAACGCGGCATTCGCACGCTTGCCTCGTTTAATATTTCAAATAACAAAAGCACAAATATCATCTCTATCTCCGCCGTAAACGGCAATTCATGCACGGACGTTATAATAGAGACAAGGAAATTCATCGGCAACAGCTGATAATGGCGCGTCAAAACCGCGACATAAAAGCCCGGTAGCAACATTGACATAATCTCTCCGGTTATTCTTATAAGCCTTATAAAAAAAGCTCTCACGTCGTTTTTGTAATAATCGCTGCTATCCTGCAAATCTTCCAAAAGGATAAAAGGAACCGTCAATACTATGGGCGATCCGTCCGATATTATGGCGACGCGTCCTTCCAAAAGCTTAGCCGCGACTATATCGGGCTTTTCGCTGACGCCTATTTGCTTTAACATACTGTACTTTCGTTCCTTTAAAAACTCCGTAAGATACGACGAATCGATTATTCCGTCAATATCTATCGCCTTTAACCGCTCTTTTATCTTTTCGACAATTTTTGGGTCGGTTACGCCGGACAGATATACAACCGAAACATTTGTCGCCGTATACCGCCCTATCTTCATGGTTTCGACGATAAAATCCCTTGTCTTTAGGCGCTTTCTCAAAAGTATCGTATTGGTTTTCATGTCCTCGGTAAAGCCTTCGCGCGGACCTTTAAGCACCGTGGACGTCGGAGGTTCGGATATTGCCCTCGCGGGCTGACTGCGCACGGGAAACGAATAAATCTCCTCCGCGCCGTCTATGAGAAGAGCGACGTCGCCGTCGGATATTCTCGTAATAACCGCTTCAAAATCCGATAACGGTTCCGCCGCCTCCGCAAGACTTGTGCCTGTCTTTATAAGCTCGCCGTACGGCGGAGCGATATCCTCTTTTATGTCCATCAACGCTCTTATTATATTCAGTTCTATACTTCGCTTATCCGCCAAGCCGTCTATGAAGCATACGGCGGACAGCTTCCCCGAAATATAAAATTCCCGAAAGGTCAAATCTTGCGTTCCATGAAAAACGTCTTTGATTTTTTCTTTAAATTCTGTTACGGATACTTGCATAATGTTTCCTTATTTTTTTTTAACATTTTTTAGTATGGTAACATCAACTTTTTTTATTCACCGAAAAAATTTTTATGCCGACTTTAATGAGGGTTATATTCCTAAAATTAAAAACTGCTAAGTTAATAATCCGGATTTCGTATCGATTATACAGGACAAAAAGAGCCGCCCGAAAGCTCTCGGACGGCTCTTTTTTATCTATTCGCTAAGGAATAACTATTTTATATTTGATCTTCTCGGCGTTTTTTGTACTCGGTCGTCAAATCGTCCGATAAGCGCGGCTTTGTCGGTTCGCTTGGCATAGATTCCCAACGCTAAGACGAATAGTCCCGCTATGAACGCCAATATGCCCGACTTCGGTATTCCGTCAGATAATAATACGTACGTGTTTGCGTCTACGCCGTATATACTCTCGTTCACCGCCGCTACGCTCAACACCGCTTTGCCGCTACCCAAATCAACGTCGCCCGACGCCTTCTCCGGTAGTTCTTCAATTTCAGATAAAGTAAACCTCCATACCGCAACAAACGTCACGTTACCTATAACCGTATGCTCTTCGCCGCCGTTGTACACAACGTAGGCTTCGCCTCCGTACCACCATTCAAAGATGTAATGCGGTCTGGTCGACGGTGTGGGCACGATTATCTTATCTCCGTAATGCTTATCAAAAAAGACCTGCACTAAGTTATTGTAGTCAAAATCAAATTCCACCGTATACGTCTCGCGATCCACGGACTCAAAGTCCGCCACCAACGTCACATTGTACGTAACCGTATAACTCTCGCCTGCTCCGCATACATAGCTGCCTCCGTCAATAAACCACCCATTAAAGATATAATCATAGTAATTATCCGACTCTTTCCACGCGGACGGCGTTTGTATTTGCGAGCCATATGCTCCGGTGTAAGTGCCGCCTCCTTGCGCGCCGGGATACCGACCGTCTGCGATAAACGTCACCGTATATGTGATTGCCGTCCAATGCGCATACCAAGTTTTAGGTCCCATTGTATAAGTCTGACCGATGATAGGCTTATAGCCGCCGTTTGGATCCGACCACCATCCGTCAAAGGTATATCCGTCTCTTCTCACAAGATCGCTGTTGAGGAAATGATCCGGAGTCCAGAATAAAGACGCCGCAGAAAAATTTACAACGTCCGTGCTGCTCCAATACGGCGTACCGCTTGAAGGCCTCGGATGATAAACTTCTCCGCCATTCGGATCAAATTTTACGCTGGTAGTCCAACACGCATATAAAGTTACATTTCCGGTCGGCGTATAACTGCTGCCTCCTACGCCCACATCGTACGAACCGTTCTTACCATCGGAAGAAGGTTGCGACTGAGTGCTCCAATAGACAAAAGTAAACCCGCTCGCCGATGCGTAAGGCAACGTTATACTGCTCCCTTGCGCTACGGATTGTGACGACGTCGAATAACCGGTGTATTGGTAATAAGTTTCAAAGTCCACCGTCACGTTCCAATGCGCATACCAAGTTTTAGGTCCCATTGTATAAGTCTGACCGATGATAGGCTTATATCCGCCGTTTGGATCCGACCACCATCCGTCAAAGGTATATCCGTCTCTTCTCACATAATCGTTGAGGAAATGATCCGGAGTCCAGAATAAAGACGCGGCAGAAAAATTTATAACGCCTGTGGTCCAATACGGTGAAGAGCCTACAGGTCTAGGATTATATATCTCTCCGCCATTCGGATCAAATTTTACGCTGGTAGTCCAACACGCATATAAAGTTACATTTCCGGTCGGCGTATAACTGCTGCCTCCTACGCCCACAT
>JAISQX010000179.1 GCA_031273965.1 Clostridiales bacterium | reverse complement strand
TCTGCCGCGCGGATTGATTGTAATTGCCGAAAAAACCGACGTTGTCCTTGCATAGCGGACATTTAGGGTAAGCGCCCTTGGGCGTATTTTTTGCTTTCTCAATATCCTTGGGGTCTTTTTCGGGTTTGCTTCGATTGATGGTGATGATTATACGTCCGAATTGACCTTTTGTCTCCCACTGTACGTTTTTATCTATATCAGTCATTCTTATGTAATTGGAATCGATCGAATAATCGTTAAGAAAATCGGTTGCGGCTTCGACGCCTTCGTTTAACGCGATTTGGTCAAATCTCTCGATTATAAAGGAGGGGAGAGGGGAAACTATTCCCATTAAGCGCGTTTCATATAATACTCTATCGGTTTCCGTGTCCTCAATCAAGCCGGTTTCAACTGCAAAATCAAGCAAAGGGTTTAAAATATCCTCCTGAAGCTTGCCAAATTCGGTTACGGACGGCGCCGGCTCTTTTATGTTCAATTCAAATATAAGCCTATTGCGTATAAAAATATTATCTTCACTCTTTAAATACAAATGCGCATTGGCATAGGCGACAAGCTCTTCCGCCTTTGAGGCGGCTTGAAACGGGGTAATACTCATAAATAACTTCCTTATATTTTTAGTCGCGTGAATGTAGGATTTTTAAAATATAGATTAAGATGCTCTTGAAATAAATTCAATATATTATATCAGCAAAAAGACAAAAAGTAAACCGTTTACAAAAAAATTATTTTTCGGTTGTTCGGTCGTGCGCTTTGCCCGGCATTAGCGTGTATAATTGTTGCCTCAATCTGCCATTATAAAAAACTCTTTAAAAAAACTGAAAAATCCGTTGACATACTAAAAAAAAAGTGGTAAACTATCGATAAGAAAATATCTTTAAAAACGGTACCGAGATGCCGGCAAGATATTCGTAAATTTTTATTTTGTCAACGCTAAGAGTTTATTAGTTATATACGTTCAAGTAAAAATTGTGTTTATCCTGCCGAAGTTCTCCGGCAGGTTTTTTGTATATTTGGTCTTAAAATAAATATCTTGATATGCGCGGGCTTTGCGAGGCAAAGCGTGTGTCCGTATCGGCGCGTCTAAAAAAAATCTCTAAAAAGAAGGTAAAACTTATGCATTTAAAAGCTATAATTATGGACGGAGAGGCTATTAACCGCGCGGTTGCGCGCTTGGCGCACGAGATAATAGAGAAAAATGCGGATCTGTCTTCGCTTGCTCTCGTGGGCGTGAGGACGAGAGGCGTGCCTTTGACTAAGAGGATTGCCGAAAGTATAAAAAAAGTGACGGGCGGAAGCGTTGATACGGGCACTCTCGATATTACTTTGTATCGCGACGATTTGGGTATAATAAACGAGCATCCCGTCATAAACAGCACGGAAATACCTTTCGGCGTGATAAACAAGACCGTGATAATAGTCGACGACGTGCTCTTTACGGGGAGAACCGCAAGGGCGGCTATAGACGCCGTTATGGAATACGGCAGGCCGAAAAAAATACGTCTTGCCGTGTTAATAGACAGAGGGCATCGGGAATTGCCGATACGGGCGGACTATTGCGGGAAGAACGTACCGACGGCGTGCAGCGAAAAGGTAATAGTGAATTTGAACGAGATAGACGGCGACGATAGCGTCGAGCTTTACGATATAGACAACAGAGTCGATTTGGAATTGCAATAAAATTAAAGACGCATAATTATCATGAAACGCATAAAGATTGGGACTAAGGAGATTTTGAAGGGTGAAGGACTTATTGGGTTTGAGGGAAACGGACGCGGAAAGGATACAAAGCATATTGGCGACGACCGCGGAAATGAAAAAAATCCTCAATCAGAACGTAAAAAAGACGAACCACTTGAGTAACAAAAGCGTAGCGACGCTTTTTTATGAAAACAGTACGAGGACAAGAACAAGCTTTGAAATAGCCGCAAGATTTATGGGCGCGGTTCTCAGCAGTATTTCCGTGGCGCAATCCAGCGTTCAAAAGGGCGAAACGCTTATAGATACGGGAAAGACCCTCGACGCGCTATGCACGGACGTCGTAATAATGCGGCATAACGTTTCGGGAGCGCCTCATTTTTTGGCGAAGAATATCAAGGCTTCGGTTATTAATGGCGGCGACGGCATGAACGAGCACCCGACGCAGGCGTTATTGGATATCTTTACGATAAAGGAAGAAAAAAAAGAGTTGAAAGGGCTTAAAGTCGCGATAATAGGGGATGTGAAACATAGCAGAGTAGCGAGAAGCAATATTTGGGGAATGACGAAGCTGGGGGCGAACGTTACGGTTTGCGCGCCGCATACCTTGCTTCCGCAGTACATAGAGATGACAAAAGCGCGGGTTACGACAAATGCGGACAAAGCCGTGGACGGCGCGGACGTCGTTGTCGCTTTGCGGTTACAATCGGAGAGAATGAAAGCCGGATTGATTCCGAGTTTAAGCGAATATAACGAGCTTTACGGTATAAACGAAAAAAGACTTTTACGCGCCGAAAAAAACGTAATGATTATGCACCCGGGCCCTATGAACCGCGGAGTAGAGATAAACGGCGACGTCGCGGACGCCCACAACAGCTTTATTGAAAGACAGGTGACCAACGGCGTCGCGGTAAGAATGGCGGTGTTGTTCCTCTTGACGAGGAGCGAGCGCGGGGATTAGAAATACCCCACAAAAAGCTTTATTCCGGTAAAGGCGGCTAAGCGCGCGGGCTATAATAGAAGATTAATAAGGAGATTTTGATGAATCGCATGATTATAAAAAACGGCTTTGTCGTAAAGGACGACGCCGTGATAAAGGGAAACATATATATAAAAGACGGAATGGTTTTGAGAGAGGCGGAAGATTTTGACGCAGACGAAGTCATAGACGCGGAAGGGCTATACGTATTCGACGGCTTCGTCGACATGCACGTACATTTGAGAGAGCCGGGCTTTGAATATAAAGAGGACATATTGTCGGGAACAAAAGCCGCGGTCAAGGGCGGATTTACCTCGGTGTGCTGTATGCCTAATACGAATCCCGTATGCGATAATCCGTCGGTTATAACTTATATAAAGGAAAAAGCAATGGCGGCGGATAATTGCCGCGTATACCCCATAGGCGCGATAACAAAAGGGCAAAAGGGCGCAGAAATTACGGAAATGTTCAAACTCAAAAGAGCCGGAGCCGTGGCTTTGAGCGACGACGGACTGCCCGTTTTGAACGGCAATATCATGCGGCTTGCGATGGAGTACGCAAAGACGGCGGATATTTTATTGATATGCCACGAGGAGGACAAAGAAATTGCTGCGGACGGGGTCGTAAACGAGGGCTATAACGCGACGATAGCCGGGTTGAGAGGAATTTCGCGCGTCGCCGAAGAGGCTATGATAGCGCGCGATATTTTGCTTTCAAGCGCTTTGGACGCGAGAGTCCATATAGCGCATATCAGCACAAAGGGCAGCGTCGAACTGATTCGCCAAGCAAAAAGATTGGGTGTTAAGGTCACGTGCGAAACCTGTCCGCATTATTTTTCGGCAAACGACAGCCTTATCCTTTCGTTCGATACGAACACAAAGGTCAACCCGCCTTTGAGAACCGAAGCCGACAGACTCGCTATAATAGACGGAATAAAGGACGGTACGATAGACGTCGTGGCAACTGATCACGCGCCGCATCATACCAACGACAAATTTGTCGAATATAATTACGCCGCTAACGGAATAAGCGGATTGGAAACCGCATTCGCGCTTGCAAATACATATCTTGTGAAGAGCCGCGCGATAGATTATCCAAGGCTCAATCGGCTTATGAGTGTAAATCCGAAGAAAATATTAGGGATTTCAGGCGGGGAAAAAGAACGCTATGCCGATTTTACCATAGTCGATACGGAAAAGAAGTATAGGATTGACGCGAAAAAATTTGTAAGCAAAGGTAAAAATACGCCTTTTAACGGTTTGGAAGTCCAAGGAAGCGTCGAATATACCGTCGTCGGGGGCAAAATCAAATATAAAAACGATAATAAATGAAAAAGGCGGGAGGTTCTAAAAAATAACGCCTCCCGTTTTCTTTTTTATAAGGAATGATACGCCTTATTCATATGATATGTTCAATTCTAAAGAGCAATAATTTTTCCAGATTGTCGGACATGGATTTCAGCGTGATAAGAGAAACCATGGCTTCCGATTTGTTTTGAACGGTGATATACGCGTTCAAATGAGATATTTCAAGAGTAACCGTTTTTATATCGCGCGTGTGCGCGAGAGATTCTAAAACGGATGATTTTTTGTCCCAAAAGGTCGCAAACTCATCCATTTTACTTTTCGCGGAGTAAAAATCATTTGCGTTCATAGCCGTTTCAAAATAATCCGTGTACCCCTCAAAATCACTAAAAGTTTTTTTAATATACAGTTGTTCGATTATTCCGCCCGTAATGATTATTATAAATATCACCGAAGCTACGATTTTTGCTTGTTTCATAGTTCCTCCGGAGAGACCGTCATCGTGCGAAACGATTCGTGATACGGTTGAATATATACGGTTTTTTCTCCGTCTATCGTAAAAAGCATTATATCTTTTAGATTAAGACGCTGTTTTTTTAAGAACGCCTTGATTTTGTTTTCGTCGGCGCCGTAACTTATCAGGTTGTCACGCAAAAATTTCCCCTCGGTTATGAGCGACACGGGAAGGGACGGAGCCGGAAGGGAAATATTCATATCCTTCGGCGTCGTCGGGCGAGAGTGGGATTTTGGGAGGACGCTCAGCTTTCCGTTGGTTTCGACTATTGCAAATTCGACGTCGAGAGGCGAAAAAAATCCTTTGTTACGCAATCCCTCGAGTATATCGTTGGTGTGCATACCAAGCTTTTTTATATTTGAGAAGCATAGGCTGCCGTTGTTTATAATAATTTGCGGCGTACCGTTCAAAAGCTTCCTCATTTTTATACTTTTGACAGATAAAAGAGATATGAGAATGTGAAGCATAAATATGGAAAAAATCGGTATCAAACCGTAGGTTAGGGGTATCGGAATTTCCGCCATGGGCACGCATGCAAGATCCGCAAGAATCAAAGTTATAACAAATTCAAACGGTTGCAACTCAGAGAGCTGGCGCTTGCCCATAAGCCGCATGAGCACGAATAGGCTTATATATAGGATAACCGACCGCAAAAATATTATCAGCATAAGATTATTATGCTTATAAAAGTATATACTATTCGGCGATTTTTTACGGAAAGATTTTTTTAAAAAAGCACGGCGCGTAAATATTGAAAATCCGTTTAAATCTTTATTTTTGTAGTTTAAGCGTTTTCATTTTGTTTTCTATCCGCGATGCATTTTGCTCCGGCAGGCAGATTTTGACGGAAGCTACTATATCGTCGATTTCATTGTCGGTAAAAAACATTTTTGTAAGGTCGACGGCGTTCGACAGATAAAAGCCGCCGCCTTTACCGCGCACAGAGACCAACGGTATCTTGTTGTCTCGCATTTTATCTAAGTAGCGTTGAATAGTTCTCGTCGATTTCTCATGCTTTTCCGAGAAATACCGCGCCGTAAGTATGTCGTTTGACATAAAATCCATCAGCATATCCAACATTATTGCCCACATTTTCTTTAATCCTTTATTTATTAATATTATTTACTGAATGTGTTCGCGCATAAAAGCGTGACGCTTCCGATTTTTGACAAGTCAAAAATCATTTCCTAATTATATTTTAGGAAGCCGAGAGTCGCGGACAAGCTTACTTGACCATGACCGAGGCGACGACGAATCAAATTTATAGAAAGTAGCGCGAATGTGTTCGCGCATAAAAGCGTGACGCTTCCGGTTTTTGACAAGTCAAAAATCATTTCCTAATTATATTTTAGGAAGCCGAGAGTCGCGGACAAGCTTGCTTGACCATGACCGAGGCGACGACGAATCAAATTTATAGAAAGTAGCGCGAAAGAGTTCGCGCGTGGAAGCATTTATGCTTCCGATTTTTGACAAGTCAAAAATTACTTCCTATAAATTATACACTAAAAACAAAATAAAGATAATTATTTCGATGCGGCTATAGCGCCGTTCCTCGTTTAGCATATGAGGTTATAAGGTTCTTTAGGCATTTTACGTGTTTTTACCCGAATATATATGAAAAAAATATTAAATTGTATTGCGAAAAAATTTATGCGTAACCCCGGAAGCCTCGTAATTTTTATCTCAAAAACTCTTGTAAGAAATAGGTTTGTGTGTTATAATATATACGAGGTCTTTTTGATTATGTTGAAAAAGAAAAAGGTATTGAATCATAACGAGGATATTCTCGCGTCGATATCCGGCGCGGCTATAAGCGACGTTCAGGGTATAGCTCCGCTTCAGGATGAGGACGGCGGGCATTTCCAGATAGATATATCCGGAAATGATGTATTTATCGACGTCAATATAAATGCGGCTTTTGGCAACAATATACCCGAACTTGCTTACAATATCCAGACAAAGATAAAAAAAGATATCGAAAGACGAACCCGCTATGTTGTCAAGAAGGTAAACGTAAATATAATTAGCGTGATTATGCCGCTTTAAAGCGCGTTATTACGGTTTTAGAAGTATTCGCGGCGTGTTTTTAAGCTTCAAACTTTTTTGTCGGTTAAAAGCGCGCCTTAAAAAAAGGATTTTATGAGCAGAAAGGTAGCTAGAGAGGCGCTGTACCAGCTTGTCTTTGAGTATTTATTTTTAAAGGATGTAAACGACGATACGTTGGAATTGATGCTTATCGATAACGGCTTGAGCGAGGACGACAGGGAATATATAAGAGATTGTTATTTGGGAATATCAAAGGACTGCGACGTTTTGATTGAGGAGATATCGGGGTATACCGTGGATTTTAAAATAGACAGAGTATACAAAATGGATCTCGCCGCGATAATAATCGCGCTGTACGAAATAAAAAACCGCAAGGATATACCCGTCGCCGTTTCCGTAAACGAATCGATAAACATAGTCAAAAAGTTCTCCACGGATAAGAGTTATTCATATGTCAACGGAGTGCTTGCAGGGCTCATTAAGAGTTATAAAGATAACGCTTAAGGATAATACGAAAAGGTTTTTTCTTATCTTGGAATTTTTGTCTAATGGGAACCGAAGAACAATACGCAAGAAGCGGATAAAAAAAATTTACGGAGACACGAAATGTCATATATAATAGACGGAAAAGCTCTTTCTCAAAAAATAAGAGCCGAAATCAAGGAAGAGGCGGCGAAGCTTAAAAGCCAAAAAGGAAAAATTCCGGGACTCGCCGTAATAATAGCCGGAGACGACTCCGCGAGCAAGATTTATGTAAAAAACAAAATATTGGCATGCCATGAAGCGGGATTTTTTTCCGTTCATAAGGAATTTGACGCCGGCGCGGATAAAGAGGCTTTGATAAAAGCCATATTGGAATTTAACCGCGACGACAATATCGACGGTATTTTGGTGCAATTACCATTGCCGAAGCACTTGAACCCCGATGAGATTTTGCCGTTTATCGACGTCCGAAAGGACGTTGACGGGTTAAGCGCGTTTCAACAAGGTTTGCTGCTTCAGGGGACTCCGGATTTAGTGTCGTGTACTCCAAACGGGGTCATTGAGCTGATAAAATCCGCTGGCGTAGAGATAGCCGGAAAAAATGCCGTGGTTATAGGACGCAGCAATATGGTCGGAAAGCCGATGGCTATGCTTTTACTCCGGGAGAACGCAACCGTAACCATATGCCACAGCAAGACAAAAAATCTCGGCGAAATCGTTTTGTCCGCGGACATAGTCGTTGCGGCTATAGGCAGAGCAAAATTTATTACCGCCGATATGATAAAGCAAGGCGCGGTGGTAATAGACGTGGGAATGAACAGGCTTGACGGCAAGCTATGCGGAGATGTGGATTACGACGCCGTAAAAGAAAAAGCGTCGGCGATAACGCCCGTGCCGGGCGGGGTAGGTCCGATGACTATAACCATGCTTTTGGCAAATACTTTGAAGAGTTTTAAGAGAAAGTTTTAAGACGCTCTTTGTAAAAGAAGCGCGAAAAGCGCGATAATCTATACAATAATCCGATTGGCGTATGAGAAGTCGAGAACGCGTCGGCAAAATTTTACCCTAAATAAAAAAGGAGCGCTTTTTTGGAAAATATGTTTGCTTTCCTTTCCGACGGAACGGCGCCTCTTTCCGTTACGGGATTGAATGAAATCATCAATCGTATATTCGCGTCGGAAGAGATGCTTCACGATATTTTTGTCGTGGGGGAAGTATCGGGCATGAGCGTTTCGGGCCCGCACGCATATTTTACCGTTAAAGACGAATCGTCTCAGCTGTTCTGCTGTTGCTTCTCTTACAAAAAAACCTATCTTCCAAAAAACGGCGAAGCGGTCATTTTAAAAGGAAC
>JAISQX010000086.1 GCA_031273965.1 Clostridiales bacterium | reverse complement strand
CGTAAAAATAAAAGAGAGAGTTTAAAAGCTCTCTCGGTTTTTTTTATTTAAATAGCTCCGAATGACTTCCGGTTCTTAATAAAACTAATGTTTCGTTTTCGATATAATATATTAATAGCCAGTCTGGTTTGATGTGGCATTCCGAACAGTTTTCATATTCGCCTTTTAGTAGATGTTCCTGATGTTTTTTGTCAAGTGCTGTTTCGTTTGCTATTATTTGTATTATTGATTTTAAGAAGTCAATATCTCTTCCTTGTTTTGCTATTTTTTTTAAATCTTTTTCAAAAATGTTCGTGTATTCTATGTTAAGCATTTGCTTCTCTCTTTGCTTCGTCGAAAAGTTCGTCAATGCTTTTGTGATTAGGTTTGCTTTTTCCGTTTACGATGTTTTTTGCTTCTTGTAATGCCGATAGCGTTTCTTTGTTGAATTCTGGTACTTTTAAATCGAACGGTATTCCGTTTGTGTTTATGACTTTGTTTAAAAAGATGTTTATTGCTTGAGCGGAGGTTAATCCGATTTGCTCGAATATCTCCTCGGCTTCTTCCTTTACGTTTTGTTTTACTCTTATATGCAAGACTTCATTTTTTGTTGCTGTGTTCATATATAATACCTCTCTTTATTAGTATATGAATATACTAACACAAAATCAACACAAAATCAACACAATTCAATACATTTTTAAAATTTTTTTTATTTTTGTTGTTATTACATATAGTGAAGCTACCTTTGATTTCAATCCAATGTGTATAAGTCCGAAGACGATACAAATGTGGCTTGGACATAGTAAGGTTGAAATGACTATGAATACATATGTAGACGGACGTGCGTTAATTGTCGGAGTTAGTAAATTTACTCAATCCGAAATCGGTAAATTTAACGCTAAAAAACAAGAAAAAGACCGTTAAAACAGCCTTTTCTTGTTTTTTGGTGGAGATGAGGGGGATCGAACCCCTTACCTCTTGAATGCCATTCAAGCGCTCTACCAAGTGAGCTACACCCCCGAATAAACTTTTTATAGTATATCACAGCTAAAAAAAAATTGCAAATAAATTATTAAGGTCGAGAGCAAAATCTCACGGAGCTTATGCATTAGAAAAATAATGTATAAGGGATATAAAATTTACTTAAAGTTACACCCTCTCCATATACCACGTACAAACGCGCCCTTTGGCTTAACCGTCAAGGGGAGTTTTTCTTTATGTTCTTTAGCTCTCCTTCACCTCAATAAAAATGACGCAAAATGAATTATATAAAACAAGGATGTAAAAATTTTAAAATCAAGCGTCCTTCCTTTAGAGTGTTTTTTCCCATACCCCGTGGAGATTGCAATAAATCCTTGCGGACACGGCGCGCGCAATGGAAATGGGAAATTCATATTGCGGCTCGTCGCTTGGAGATAGATATGTCTTGTAACGTCTGCCGTCGGCATTAAGCTCGATAAACTCTATATAATGCGCGTTCGTCATAGGATGAGGCAAAGCGCTTACCTTTACGAGATAGCCGTTTTCCGTAGCCGTAATGATAGGTATATGTACCTCGGCGTCTCCCGTATGATTTTTTGTCGTCATGAGCGTCATCGGGGCGTTGCCGCATTTAAGCGTACAATCATGAGGCTCCTCAATCTCGATTACGCTTTCGCAATTAACGCATTTGTAGATATCAAATCGTCTTTCCGGCATGTTTTTGTACTCCTTTTACCGTACAATGTATTCCAAGCGGCGAAATACTGTTACGGTGGCATTCAAAAATTAAAGATATAATATATAAGCCGGGGAGAAGATATTGCCAAAAATTCCCAAAAAAAATTTATTAAATCGCTTGACAAAAAATTTTTTTGTGATATAATTTATGCAAATAAAGGTCAAAGAAAGTCAAAGTCAAATATTTTTTGACTTTTTGAAGATGAGATTAAAATAATACGGGGTGCGCCATGTCCAATATAAGCGATTTGATTGAAAAATTTATTCTTAATGTGATAGACGAGAGCAAAGAGGCTATAATTAACAGGAACGATTTGGCGAATAGATTTGATTGCGCATCCAGTCAGATAAATTATGTGCTTAGCACAAGGTTCACGGCGGATAAGGGTTATTCAATCGAGAGTAGGAGAGGCGGCGGCGGATATATACGCCTTTATAGAATGAGCGGAGGGGGAGACGCTTATTACAAAAGACTATTAGACGACATAAAAGACCGGTCTTTATCTTATAATAGATGTACGCATATAATAGAAAGACTTATGATAGACGGCGTTATATCCGCTAGAGAAAAGGATATATTATCCGCGGCGCTCGGCGATAAGGCGCTCAAAGGGTTGAAGGACAAGGACGAAGCCAGGAGCGGAGTATTGTCGGAGGTAATTATAAATCTTTGGAAACATATAAATAGGATTTGAGATGAATTTTTGGATTTTTATTTTGTCTATGTGACAAAAAACATAATGTAAAGAAATAATCCCGTAAAGGAGTTCATGTATGGAAAGATGCATGATATGCAAAGAAAGCTATGCAAACCTCAGATATTATGAGGAGATAGACGGAAAAAGCCGTGAATTTTTTATATGCACGGATTGCTACGGTAAGTTTAAAGACGGAAGAGAAGATTGTCTGTCTGAGTTTAATATGTTTTCAGACATATTATATCGTAAAAAAGAAGAGAATAAGGTATGTAAAAGATGCGGGACTTCCCTAAAAGAGTTTTATAAGACGTCTTTCGTCGGGTGTCAGGAATGTTACGACGCGTTTAGGGGAGAAATGTCCGATATAGCAAAGGAACTGTGATTATGAGCGATATAAACAAAATTATACGAAATACCGCCGTAAGCTCGCGCGTAAGGCTTGCAAGAAATATAGAAGGATACGTTTTTCCCGCAAAGCTGAAAAACGCCGCCGATGCCGAACGCATAATAAGCGATACGATAAATTGTATCGGAGAGCTCAAAGGATATAAATTTTATAAAATGAGCAATATGAAGAGCGCGGCAAAAGAAGCTCTTGCGGAGAGAATGCTAATAAGCGGAGCGCTTATAACATCTCCTTACGGCGCGGCGCTTACGGACGGCGATGAAAAGATATCCGTTATGTTTCATGAGGAAGACCATATACGGCAACAATGTATTTTATCTTTTTTATCTTTGAAAGAAGCGTATTTGAAACTCAAAAAAATTGACGATGAAATATGCGTAAAATTGAACATAGCAAAAGATAAGCAATTCGGGTATTTGACAGCTTGTCCCTCAAACTTGGGCGCGGGCTTGCGAGCTTCGGTCATGTTGTTTTTACCGGCGCTTACCGCGGCAAAAAAGATGAAATCCGTTACCGAATATCTTATGTCGCGCGGATTGACCGTTCGAGGAGTGTACGGAGAAGGCAGCGGTTTTGACGGATATATGTGCCAGATTTCAAACCGTTCGTCTTTTAGAAAAGAGGCGGAGGATATAATAGGCGCAGTCGAAAGCGCGGCGCTTGACGTCATAATATTTGAGCATGAGGAAAGACAACGCGCGATAAATAATGACGAGTATGGCATAATAGACGAAACGCATAGGGCTTACGGGCTTTTGACGAACGCCGTAAGAATGAGTTACGGCGAGGCTTTGGAGCTTTTGAGCCGTCTAAAGTTCGGAGTCGTCTCGGGAATAACAAACCTGGAAAATCCGTCGATACTGGACACGCTTATAACGATAATCAAGCCGTCAAGCCTTGTAAACTCGGCGGGAAGGGAGCTTGACTCGGAAGAAAGGGACTTATATCGAGCGCACATTATGAGGGAAAACCTTAAAGAGATACGGTTGAAAATAAAAACTCCGACCGTAAGATTTTGACGAAAAGAAGAAAAAAATTAAAAAACAAACAAATCCGATAAGAGGAATATCGGGTAAACGGAGGGAAATTATGAAAAAATTTACATTTAATTACAACCGTGTAATGAAAATCGCCGAGGAGAAGGCGAAGAGCACCGGCGGGGTAATAGGGACAGAGCACATACTTTATGGAATGCTTAAATTAGACGAAAGCGCGGCGGCGGAACTGCTTAAAAAATCGGGCATGACGCTTTCGGCGGTAAACAGAGTTTTTCCGTCCGAAAACGAGACGCAAAAATCCGTCGGTTTTGTCTATTCGCCCCGGGTTAAGCGCATTATAGACAAAACTATAACCATGTTTGCCGATTCGGAGGACTTTATAGGCACGGAGCATTTGTTGTTCAATCTTTTGCAGGACACCGAAAGCGTCGCGTATAGGCTTATAAAAAATGCCAATGTCGACATGGTATCGCTTGCGTATATGACCTTTCATTATATCTTAAACAACTCTGACGGAGGGAACTCCGTGGACGACGACATCGGCTTTGAGGATATATTTCCGTTTATTTCCAAAGGAGCGTCGCCCAGTGTGGAAAAATTTACTTTTTTTTACACGAACGACGACTCCGCAAAGGGTGATAAGATGAGCGAATTGAAAAGTCAGGCAAAGAAATACGATAAAAGCGAAAAAAACGACGCCGATTATGCGTCTTTGGGTACGGATTTGACCGATAAAGCGCGCGACGGAAAGCTTGATCCGGTTATAGGAAGAACAAAAGAAATAGAAAGGGTCATACAGATTTTGTCGCGCCGAACAAAAAACAATCCCGTGCTCATAGGCGAACCCGGCGTTGGTAAATCGGCTATTGCCGAAGGGTTGGCGCAAATGATAGTAGCGGGGAACATACCGGAAACATTGAAAAATAAGCATATTTTTTCGCTTGACATATCCAGCGTAGTCGCTGGAACAAAATACCGCGGAGAGTTTGAGGAGCGTTTAAAAAAAGCCGTCAATGCGCTTATGAAAAGCGGCAATACGATAGTTTTTATAGACGAAATTCATACCATAGTCGGCGCCGGCGCGTCGGAGGGATCGGTTGACGCGGCGAATATTTTGAAGCCTCTTTTGGCGCGCGGAGAGCTGCAGACAATAGGAGCCACAACAATAAGCGAATATAGAAAATATATAGAAAAGGACGCCGCGTTAGAACGCAGATTCCAACCGGTAATGGTGGATCCGCCGAGTGTTGATGATACGGTTATAATACTCAAAGGCTTGAGAGACAAATATGAGGCTCATCATAAGGTTCAGATAACCGACGAAGCCATAGAGGCGGCGTCCATAATGTCGGATCGTTATATAACGGACAGATTTTTGCCGGACAAGGCTATAGACCTTATAGACGAGGCGGCGAGCCGTATGAGAATAAAGAGCTTTTCAAAACCCGACGAGCTAAAAAAACTTGAGGATAAATTGGATCTTTTAAACGCGACTTTGTCGTCGGCAGTTAAGAAGCAAGAGTTTGAAAAAGCCGGTGAATTAAAAGAAGAGAGAAAAAAGCTTATCTCGGAAGTTAAAACTATGAACGAGTGCTGGCGTGAGGAGCTGGCGAATACCAAGC
>JAISQX010000128.1 GCA_031273965.1 Clostridiales bacterium | reverse complement strand
AAAGGGTTGCGAAAAACCCGTAATAGACGCGCTTTTGGCGGCATTACCCGAAAAAATCGTCTATATATCCTGCAATCCCGCAACTTTAGCGCGAGATTTATTTCTTTTGTATGGAAAATATGATATAATATCCTTGACGCCGTACGATATGTTTCCCAACACAAGGCATATCGAGACGGTGGCGTATATAGCAAGGAGATGATATCGTGGATAAATGTGCCGACGAAGAGGCATGGGATATACTGGACGAGGATGGTAATAAATCCGGACGCTTCATTTTGAGACGGGATTACAAAAATATAACGCCCGGCGAGTATCATTTGGTCGTACATATACTCATAAAAAACGTTAAAGGAAAATGGCTTATTCAAAAGCGCTCTCCTTTTAAAGAATTTTTCCCGAACGTTTGGGCGGTTACCGGCGGCTCGGTTTTATCGGGAGAGAACAGCCTAACCGCCGCAATAAGAGAGGTTGAGGAAGAAATAGGAATAACGCTTTGTCCGCATGAATTACGGCGCGCTTTGCGTTACAAAGAAGAAGATAATTTTGTAGATGTTTGGATTGCCGAAAAAGATTTTAGCACGGCGGAGTGTACGCTTCAAGAGTCGGAGGTCGCGGACGTAAAATGGGTGGATGCGGAGGAATTTAAGCGAATCGTTTGGAATAATCATCGCTATCTTGAGTGTATAGACGAGTAAAATTGACGCTTATCGACGCGGCAAGCGGTCGCTTGCTAAGCTTATATATTATTTAACATATCGGGAGAAATTGCTTGATAAACGAAAAATTGACGGAAATAATAGTTGATCTCATACACGATACCGCGGTCAACCTTCCCGCCGACGTCTTGGACGGCTTGGAAGGCATGGCGCGGCGTGAGGCTATGCCGCTGGGGCGCGAAATGTATTCGTGTATATTTGACAATCTAAAAAGGGCAAAGGAATTGAATTGTCCTATTTGTCAGGATACGGGAGTATTACAGTTTTTTTTAAAAGCTGGGACGCGATTCCCGTATCTTGACGACGTCGAGGACTCCATAAAACAAGCCGCGAGGATTTCCACAAAAAAAATACCGCTTCGTCCCAATGCGGTGGAGAGTTTTGACGAGAGAAATACGGGCGATAATGTGGGGAGCCGTTCGCCTTGGATAGAATGGGAAATGATTCCCGGAAGCGAGGATTTAAATATAGGTTTTTACATGGCGGGCGGAGGCTGTGCGCTTACTGGACGGGCAAAGGTCTTGATGCCGTTGGAGGGCTACGAAGGGGCGGTTAAATTTGTCTTTGACGCCATAACCGAATGGGGAGTAAACGCTTGTCCGCCGCTCATCGTCGGCGTTGGAATAGGCGCGTGCGCGCCGTCGGCGGCGGCGTTGTCAAAAAAAGCTATGCTGCGTCCTATAGGAAGTCACAATCCGAATCCAAAAGCGCGAGATATGGAAGAGCGTATGAAAAAAGGGCTTAACGATATAGGGATAGGGGCTCTCGGCATGTCGGGAACGGAAAGCGTACAATGCGTCAACATCGAATACGCCGCACATCACCCCGCGACGCTTGCGGTCGGTCTCAGCGTAAGTTGTTGGGCTACAAGGCGTAAAAGCATAACGATAAAAGGAAGCGGCTTATGAGAAAGATAATCACGACTTCGATAAAAGACGAGGACATAAGGGATTTAAAAATTGGCGACATAATATACCTCAACGGTATAGCCGGAACGGCGCGCGACGACGGTCATAGACGCGTTGTCGAGGAGAACCGTTTGCCGGATTTTGATTTGAATGGCGCGGCGGTTATGCACGTCGGGCCCATAGTCAAAGGAAATAAAGAAAACGGATATGAAATAGTCGCCGCGGGACCGACGACGAGCCGCAGAATGGAGATGTACGAGCGGGAATTTATAGAAAAGACCGGCGTCAAAATGATAATAGGCAAGGGCGGAATGGGAAAGAAGACTACGGACGCGTGCAAAGAATTTGGCGTAGTGCACTGCGTATTTCCGGGCGGTTGCGCCGTAACCGCGGCGGCCGCGGTGGAAAAGGTCTTGGGCGTCGAATGGGAGGATTTGGGTATGCCGGAGGCGTTTTGGATTTTAAAACTCAAAGAATTCGGACCTTTGGTCGTGTCTATCGATACGAACGGAAATAATTTATTTGATATAAACGGAAAGATATTTAAACGCAAAAAAGATATGGTCGTGGATGAAATATGCAAGCATGTGCATTATTCCCACGGTTAAAAACAGCCATTGAATCACATGATTCAAACGTAAAATTAGCTGTGTCCGGAACGGGAGAAAGTTATGAGAATTTACGGCTTATTGATAGCGCTTTTGTATGTCGCGTTGTGTAAAAACATGGCGGAACACTATTATATGAGGTTACTCGGCGTAAAATATGCGGACAAGAAATACAAATTTGTTTTTCCGCGAAAATTTATAGACGCTGTGGGCATCGGTATATTTTTTATAAACGGTTTTTATTTTAACCCGTATTATGTGGAAAATTATATTTCCGCTATGGATTTTGACAAAAAATATAAATATGTTTTGGCTATGTTCGGGGGATTTGTTTTTTTTGCGCTGTCGGCGGCGATGTTCTTTACTTTGCAATATTTCATAATTGACGGAATTTTTCATGAGATTTTTTATGCTCTTGCGTATGTAAATATTTACAGCTTTGTTCTGAATCTTTTACCGTTTCCTTGCTTTGAGGGTTTTCGGATATACAAGTTTTTCGCTCCCAAAAACTCTCTTATAAAATTGTTGCAAAAGGATGGGAATAAATTTATTTACGCCGTTATGGTATGCTCGATAATGACAATTTTCTTTAAAAATGGCGAACATTATAACGCGTTGTCGATATTGTTAAAAGGGTTGATAGGTTTTTAATGATTAATTAATATATAGATAATATTTGAAAAATAAATTACTTTTATACCGGACGATATGGGTCTTTGCTCTTTTGTCCGGTATTTCATTTGTTTTCATTATAAAAGAGATTCAAGCGTATAAAAATTTTTACATTATCCAAAATAAAGATATGGATTTTAATGATATAATCAGTAATATTGAGGACAGAGAAACCTTATTGCCGCCAAGAGGAGAAGAAAAGGTTAGATCCGCAGCGGTCGAAGCATTTAAGGAGAGCGAGGTATGACGGAAAAAGAATATCCGAAGTTTGTCGAAAAAACTTCTCCGAAAACGTCGAAGCTAAAGACCATGATTTGGGCGTTCGTCGTAGGCGGTCTTATTTGCTGTATAGGCGAAGCGGCAAAGGATCTGCTGAATCATTTTTTTACATTGTCCGATACTCAATCAAGTTCTTATACGACGATAGTTATGATATTTATAGGTTCATTTTTCACGGCGCTCGGGCTTTACGATAAGCTTGGCAGGAAGGCGGGCGCCGGCTCTATAGTGCCGATTACGGGTTTTGCTAATTCGGTTGCCTCTTCGGCGATAGAGCACAATAGAGAGGGCGTTATTTTTGGTATATGCGCTCATATATTTACGATTGCC
>JAISQX010000052.1 GCA_031273965.1 Clostridiales bacterium | reverse complement strand
CCACAAAATCCCTTCCAATACTAACTGCAACACCCCATGCCACTGTTGCTCTTACTTTTGGAATTTACTTTTATTCTTTTTTGACCTTTTTTTTCATAATATTATAAAAAAAGTATTGCTTTTTTATGCAAAAAGGTATATAATATATTTCCATGGGACGCTCACCAAAAGCGTCGCCGAATTAAAAAATAGATAGGGAAAAATTAAGGGCATTTTTATGTTGAGATTAAAAAGACATTTACCGCTGTTTACGTCCATATTCCATATGGTGCACATAAGCGTATACAACGGTTCACGCTATTTAAAGAGTTTGCGCCGTTTGTAGTATATGGTTGCGGTTTTGACGCGGTTACATACTTTCATACGAAGACCTTTCGCTTAAGTCTACAGTTCGTAAAAACCCAAACTTACGAGTAGGCTTTCGTTTACTTTTGTCATTATGATGTCCGTCACTTCACCAATTTTTTCTTTTAACCTTTTTTTATCCAAAGTTCTTATCTGCTCAAGGAGTACTACCGAGTTTTTTGGCAAGCCGTAGGTCTGCCCCGAAAGGTCTACGTGCGTCGGAAGCTTGGCTTTATTGAGTTGACTGGTTATAGCCGCCACTATTACGGTGGGGCTAAATTTATTCCCCACATCGTTTTGAACGACCAGCACCGGACGTATCCCGCCTTGCTCGCTACCCACCACCGGACTTAAATCGGCGTAGTATAATTCACCTCTTTTAACCATAAATTCCGCTCCAGAATTTCCAATTAATATTTTTTGATAGACAACGCGCGGCGCAATTGTCGCTTCTCATATGATTGTCAATCGCAAAGATTTTTAAACGCCGCGACAAATAAAAAATTTGTCGATTTATACTTTTTTATCGTATATACGTTAAAAGACCCGAAGTCATATTTTTTCAGCTACCGCATAAAAATTCACCCGTTTGACAGCAAAGCGGCGCTCCATCGTTATAAGAAAAGCGCCGCTTTTTGTATCTGTTTTACTTCGGGAATTTTCCCTCGCTTTTCATTTGTCGTCACAGACTTTTTCCTACCGTACTTTTATATCCGCGGACGGTATTATACCGCCGTCGGTACGACGTAATCTCTTGTTTCTGACGATTTTTCAATAGTTGTAATCGCTCCTACAAAAACGTTTTTTTGCAACCGCAGCCGCTGTATTGAAGAGTGTCGTCATAGACCTTATAATCGTTTGCCGCCCCGTCGAACGCCGAGTCGTTGCATGATTTAAAGCCTCCTCCGCCGTATTTATACGGCAACACATCCTCAAATACCTTTACGTTGCAATCGCTTACGCGCCATGAATCATCGTAGCTTAAACGGCACTCGTTTTTGCATATGCAATATTCTTTCACTTCGTAAACCTTTTTACATTTTTTTTCACAACAAACCTTAGGTTGGGGGCAACAACACGTTTTACGTATATTGCCGCAGCCTTCGGATACTTTTTCACCGCAGCCGCAGCCGCATCCGCAATTACAACGGTTATTCCATAAACATCCAAACATAAATTTATCCTTTGCTCTCATAATTTGCAGCAAAACCTCACTGCACTATATTGTATGCGTATAAAAAAATAAAAGATACCGCCGACAAAATATTACTCAAACAGTCGAGGTTCACCAAATAAAAAATAGCCGCATATTCTATAATTATACGGCGCAAAATCATCGGTTTTTTGCGGCTCTAAGCGCGTTCATGCAACCTCAACGGGATAGCGCAATGAAAAAAGACGGTAATATATCGAATTACCGTCCGCTAATTAAAGCGCAAAAATATTTAACCATTATCAGAATCGGAATATTATAAAACCATAGGAACTTATCTTTTGTGCATCAAAAACGACGTTGTTTTAGCGGTAACGACGCTTTTTGGGTTTTTAGCTTAAGGTACGTTTTTCCAAATGACGGCGGATAACATAAAATAAATGCCGATCCGTATAAATTAAAGAAAAACAAACTTTATCATTAGCGCTTCCTTTGTACAACGGGTTGCCGTAAGTATTTATATTCATGCTTCAGAAGCCAACCCTACAAAGTAAAACAAAATACTCTTCTTCTTTTGAAACATTCTTAAATACGGATAGTTTTCAATAAGCCTCTCAAACGCTTTGCGCTAAACGCCATATATTATGTGAAATGAAAAATGGAATCTAACGCTTATTCACATAAAATCAGGAGCACTGCGCATTTGTCCGTATTAAATTAAAGAAAATACCGAGTCTAAAGTCAAAATAATTTAAAAAGCACGGTTGAACGTCGGCATCGGAAAAGTATTCTTATTATGAATATTTATACGAACTATACTTCAAAATCGTTGAATTGTCAATGGTTATTGCAAAGGTTTTTTATAAGATTTTTGAGGCATTTCCACAAATTGTGCTATAAATGTTGATAACTTCCTCCGCATCCCCGCATTAATGACCTTCCCATACCGCCTCCCATGACCTTTACGCAACGGTTATACGCACCCACGCTACGGAGATTTACATTCCAATATGGTAAGATTATAACTTGAATAAGATTTCTCGTTGTATAGTTATTTCTTTGTTTACATTCCAATATGGTAAGATTATAACTGTCTTTGCCGACTATAAAATACGGCGCAAAAAATAGTTTACATTCCAATATGGTAAGATAATATTTCTCATTATGTTTTTCGTTCCGATTTGGAATTTCAAAAATTACTTTTGCGTTGCCGTTTCCTCTTTGCGAAAGCTCAAAGCTCCGTCTTTGCAATCTATTATCACATTGTCGCCAAACTTATAATTTCCGATTATGATATCTTCGGAGAGCTTATCCTCTATCATCTTTTGTATTGTTCGCCTTAGGTTTCTAGCTCCGTATTCCGCGTCATAACCTTTCTCCGCCAGATAATCTATGGCGGTGTCCGTAATGGTAACGGATATATTTTTATCCTTTAATCTCTTTGATATGCCGTTTATCATAATAGCCGCAATCTGCTTAATGTCCGCCATATCAAGTTTTCTGAATATGATTATATCGTCAACGCGGTTAATAAATTCCGGCTTAAATGTGCGCTTCAATGCCTCCATCTGTTTTTCTTTCATATCCTCATATGCGCTTTCGCCGCCGAGGTTAAATCCGAGAGCGTTTTTTATATCGCTTGCTCCGACGTTAGACGTCATTATTATGATGGTGTTCTTAAAGCTGACGGTTCTGCCGTGTGAATCGGTTAGCATACCGTCCTCAAGTATTTGTAACAATATGTTAAACACGTCCGGATGCGCCTTTTCTATCTCGTCGAACAGTACGACGGAATATGGTTTGCGCCTTATTTTCTCGGTAAGCTGACCGCCCTCGTCGTATCCGACGTATCCCGGCGCCGAACCGATAATTTTACTTACGTTAAACTTCTCCATGTATTCCGACATGTCTATTCTTATAAGTAGATTTTCATCTCCGAACATAGCTTCCGCCACCGCTTTTGACAATTCGGTTTTCCCAACTCCCGTAGGCCCCAAAAAGATAAACGAACCTATCGGACGTTTTGGGTCTTTTATACCGGCGCGCGCTCTAGATCGGAAGAG
>JAISQX010000015.1 GCA_031273965.1 Clostridiales bacterium | reverse complement strand
ATCGCGCGCGTTTTTTCACAACCTCTTATTTCCACGCCCACATCCGAAAGGCGCGGTAGAGCTTTTAACAAAAATTCCTCCGCCACTGCTTCGTCGACGAGCAGGGTTTCGGCGGCGTTGCATAAACTCGGGCGCGACGTCTTTGCGTTGAAGATTATTTCCGACGCCATAGCTAAATCGGCGGATTTTTCCACATATACATGACATACGCCTCCGGCGGAAGCAAGAACGGGTATAGTGGCGTTTTCCGTTACGAATTTTTTTAATCCTTCGCCGCCTCGCGGTATCACAACGTCTATATAGTTATTCATTTTTAAAAGTTCTGCTGCGTACACCCTATCGGTCTTGTCTATGAATTGCAATACTCCGTCGTCATAAGTATTCTCAATAAGCGCGGTTTTCATAATATTAAATAAAGCCGTATTTGTATTTATAGCTTCTCTACCGCCTCTTAAGATACAGGCGTTGCCAGATTTGAGACATAGAGCCGCCGCGTCGACTGTGACGTTCGGGCGTGATTCGTATATTATGGCTATTACGCCCAAAGGCACTCTTACTCTCTTTATCTTGAGCTTATTTTTTGCGGTTTTTTCATAAGTTACCTTTCCCACGGGGTCGTCAAGCTTGATTACCTCAAGCACCCCTTCAGCTATGGCGCTTATACGCTTTTCGTCAAGGATGAGTCTGTCCAAAAAAGCCGGATTTTTGTCTATCGGAAAGCTATCGACGTCACGCTTATTAGCTTCCAAAACTATATCCGTATTTTTCAGAATAGCGTCGGCTATACATTTGAGCATATCATTTTTCGTCTTTGTATCGGACGCTCCGAGTATAAGAGACGCATCGCGCGCCGCGGAACAAATATTCCGAATATATTGCATTATAATTCCTCCACGGTTAACATGTGCGTGTTAATTTATGAAACGCGCATGTGACAAAACACACAAAAAGCCAAAGCGCCTTCTTAACCTCTTATTTTACTCTTCTTCTTTAGTTTCTTTTAGATCGGCGTTATGAAAAATATTCTGCACGTCGTCGTTGTCTTCAAGTCTGTCTATCATTTTGAGAATCTTTGCGGTATCATCCTCGCTTAAAGTTACGGTGTTTTCCGGTACCATATCGGTTTCGGATGATATTATCTCTATATTGTTTCCTTCAAGCTTTTCTCTTACCGAAGAGAGGTCTTGGGACGGCGCATATATAAGATACACGTCCCCGTCGGAAGCAAAATCCTCGGCGCCGCAATCGAGAGCCGTGAGCATAAGCTCGTCCTCGGGATATTTTTCGCTGTCTACAACTATGACGCCGCGACGTTTAAACATATAGCTTACGCTTCCGGTCGTGCCTAAAGCGCCGCCGCTCTTATCAAAGATATGGCGCACGTCTCCCGCGGTGCGGTTTTTGTTATCCGTCAGGCATTCGACATAAAAAGCGACTCCCGACGGTCCGTATCCTTCGTATATGATCTCCTCATAATTTACTCCGCCCCCATCGCCGGAGGCTTTTTTTATGCTGCGCGCGATATTGTCATTCGGGATATTGTTTTCTCGCGCTTTGGCTATGATATCCTTTAACTTATTGTTAGAATTAGGATCGGCTCCGCCTTGCTTGACGGCGACGGCTATTTCTCTTCCGATTTTGGTAAAGATATTTGCTTTAGCCGCGTCGCCTTTTGCTTTTCTGTGCTTTATGTTCGCCCATTTGCTGTGTCCGGACATATGAAAAAACTCCTTTTATCAACTTAATTATAATTTAACTTTACGTATTTATCCAAAAAACTCACTGCCTCAATATATACATAGCCAAAGAACCCGCCACGCCCGCGTTAAGCGATTCTATTCCGTCATCCATCTTTATAGACAAAGCGACGTCGGATAAATTTAAGAGTGTTTTGGAAATCCCGTCGGCTTCGTTGCCGACTATTATCGCATTGGGTTTACCGCTTCGGTAGGTTTTTACGTATTCTTGTATGTTCACGCCTCCGGCGTCAAGCGCCGATATGTGATATTTATCTTTCTTGACGTATTCGCATAAATCTTCTTCGTTTACTTCAAAGAGATTTAAACGAAACAGTCCTCCCATACTCGAACGTACGACTTTTGGTGAATACATATCGGCGCCGTTAATAAAAAAAACGTTTTTATAACCGAATGCGGCCGCGCTCCTAATAAGCGTGCCCGCGTTTCCCGGGTCGCGTATGCGATCAAGGACAAGCGCGTTACAATTTGGAGTAAATTTTGCGTCCCTTATGCTCACTATGGCGGCGACGCCTTGCGGCGTCTTGACGTCCGAAATCTTTGAAAAGACCTTTGCCGTTACCGTTGTAACGGCAACCCCGCGCCGCGGAACAAATTCATTATCCGAGATATCGTCTCTTACGACATATTCCAAGATAGAGATATACTCGGGGATGTCTTTTAAAATGTTTATTCCCTCGACTATAAAGGCGCGGTTGCTTTCCCTTCCTTTTTTATCTTTTAATTCCAACAATTCCTTTATTTTTTTGTTAGATATAGAGCTAATAAGCATTTCTCACTCCAAGTATTATAAAATCAAATCTTTTTTAGAATACTACATCTTACGTGAACGCTTAGAATTATAAAGATTATCAAAAACGGCTATATAAAAATACAGCCGCAAGTGAACAACAAGATAATTTGCTTTTCAAAAAAAGATTAACCTTTTGCGGCAATGCTTTGCTTTGCCATATCGCAAAGTCCGCTAAAAGCCGCCGCATCGTTTACGGCTATATCCGCTAAGATTTTCCTATTTAAGGATGAACCCGAGGACTTGAGTCCGTAAATAAATTTGCTGTAAGATAATCCGTTGAGTCTTGCCGCCGCATTGATACGCGCGATCCAAAGACTGCGCATGTCTCTCTTTTTGAGTTTTCTGCCTATATAGGAATAATTACCCGATTTCATGACGGCTTGCCTTGCCAGTCTGTAGAGTTTGCTTTTTGCTCCAAAGTAACCTTTGGATTGTTTCATTATTTTTCTGCGTTTCTTTGCGCTCGTGACGCCTCTTTTAATTCTCATTTTCTGTCATCCTCCAAAGGTTATTTCTGATAAGGAATCATGTTTCTTATTGTCGCTTCCTGCGTGATATCCACATAAGTTCCTTGCCTTAAACTACGTTTTCTTTTTGTCGATTTTTTTGCTAAAATATGATTTTTGCCGGACTTAGAGCGCTTGACAAGACCGCTCTTTTTAACGCGGAATCTTTTGCTTGCGCCGCTGTGCGTTTTTTGTTTAGGCATATTTACCTACCTCCGTTAATTTATCTCGATATGACTATTAGTTTTTATTTTTTTGGTGAAACGATAAGCGTTATGGATTTTCCTTCCTGAGCTGCTTTTTTTTCGATATCGGCATAATCTTTTATGGTTTCAAAAAATTTTTCGACTATTCCCATACCTATTTCCGGATGAGCCAACTGTCTGCCTTTCATTCTGAGGACAACTCTGACTTTGTCGCCTTCGGTCAAAAACCTTATGGCATGTTTAGCTTTTGTGACAAGGTCGTTTGTGTCGATAACCGCCGATAATTGAATTTCTTTTAATTCGGTAGCTTTTTGGTTTTTTCTGGATTCTTTTTCATGCTTTGACTGGTCGTACTTGTACTTGCCGTAGTTCATTATTTTGCAGACAGGCGGCACGGCGGTCGGAGAAATCTTTACAAGGTCTAATTCCCTGTAAGCGGCCATACGCATCGCCTCTTGCGTGGCTATTACTCCGAGCTGATTTCCTTCTTCATCAATTAATCTGATTTCGCGATCACGAATCTGATCGTTAATTTGAAGATCCTTAATAACTGTTCCCTCCAACAAATATATTTACTTTGTATTAAAGCCAAAATAAAAAGCGGATAACAAAAGTAATCCGCAAAAAAACATAAAAACAAAATATTCCCTATCGGGGACTCCGTATTTATATGATTTTAATAACCGTTGCACCTAAAAACGGCGCAAGGTGAGAATTATTTCTGCTTAACGTGGATTATTATAGCACAAAAACAAACCGACGGTCAAATGTTTTTACGTAAAAAAAATAAATTTCATAAAATCCGTAAAACTTACAAACCTATCATAAACGAACAATCAAGTTTTATTTGACATTATCGTCGGTAATACGTATAATAAAAACATGGAATTTTATCAAGAAAAGCAAAGAGACGGAGCCAAGAGGTTGAGTAAACTCGTTAAAGAATTACCGCCTTTTGCAAAGGAATTTTTTATAGGCATTGCGGACAGAACTTCCATTTTGACGCGCTTAAATTACGCTTACGACCTTAGAATATTCTTTGATTTTCTTATAAAAGAAGTTTTTATAAAAAAAAGCGTTCTCGATATTACTCTTGACGATTTGAACCGATTGTCTGTCACAGACATTGAAGAATACATCAATTACATCAATAATTACGAATTTCATGAAAACGAAAACGCGAATACCGAGCGCGGCAAAGCGCGAAAGCTTTCCTCGATTCGTTCCTTTTTTAAATACTTCTTTAACAAGGATAAGCTTGACTCAAACGTTGCCGCCAAGGTTTCCCTACCCAAGCTCCACGACAAAGAGATAATAAGACTTGACATAGACGAAATCGCTATGCTGTTAAACGAGGTCGAATCCGGAGACGGTCTGACCAAAAAACAAAAGGATTATCATGCGAAATATTGCAAGCGAGATCTTGCTATGCTTACGCTTTTTTTGGGTACCGGCATCCGCATATCCGAATGCGTAGGATTAAATACTCAAGACGTAGACTTCAAAAACAACGCCTTTAGGGTCACGCGCAAGGGCGGCAACCGAGCTATTCTATATTTCTCTGACGAAGTCGCCAAAGCTCTTTCAGATTATTTAGAAGAACGCCTACAAATTGAGCCGGATGAAAAATCGGAGGACGCATTGTTTTTATCCTCGCAAAATAAGCGCATAAGCGTCCGCGCCGTAGAAAATCTCGTAAAAAAATATAGCCGCATAATAACCCCTCTAAAAAAAATCACTCCGCATAAGCTAAGAAGCACGTATGGCACCGCGCTCTATCGCGAAACCAACGACATATACGTCGTCGCGGAGGTTTTGGGGCACCGCGACATAAACACGACAAAAAAACATTATGCGGCTATGAGTGAAGACGTGCGCCGCAACGCCGCTTCAAAGGTTAAACTACGCGACGAAGATAAATGAAAAATCCGGAGATTATCATAAAAAGGCATAATGTTATACTATCGTTTCAATAAAAATCGCTAACCGACCGCTTTATCGGTTGTTCAAAATAATACGTATTAATCACTCAAGGTTGCTAAAACGCCGTCCTCTTTTCTTATAAAGACAATCGTAAATATAAAAGCCGCAATCAACGTTATAGCGCTTCCCATAAAAATATAACGTATGCCGAGCGCGTCTATAACCGCTCCTCCTATGAGAGTGGCGGCGCCCGTGAACAGATTTTGAACCATCGCCGAAATATAAAGACCTATGGTAATATTTATCGGTCTGACAATTTTATTTAGATATTTATTGTTTGCAAAAATTACTAAACCGCTTCCCATTCCTGCAAAGCACATTAAGAAATATATAAAATCAGTGGGTATTAAAAAATAATACAAAATTGATTGTATTAAAAAGAATACCGGAGCCAAAACAAGCATTGTCTTGTAAGATAGCTTTGAGCGGCTCAAAACATAAAACGTCAATATTTCGACGCCGACTCTTATGAGGGTTGTTATTCCAAAGACATAAGACGGCAGATCTCTGAATTTTTGATATACGATGTCGTAATTGTTGATAAACGTCATCATCGCAAAGCAAAGCGTTTGATAAACGAGGAACATTAAAAACGCTTTGTTTTTCATAAGAAGTTTAAAATCCGGTTTCTTCTTTTCCGAATAGGCGTCTAAATTTAAAGGCTTAAGCCTTGACCAACCAAAAACGTATAACAAAATACCAACGGACGATATCACAAGTATGGACGTGAACCCGGTTTTGTCGTACAAAAAAGCGCCTACAAGATTCGCCGCTATATAGCCCAACGAAGAAAATGAACGATATCTTGAAAATTCCTGCCCTGTTTCGACACAATAAACGGTCGTCGCGCCGTCTATCGAGGTGGTTATAGCCGCCTTTGCCGCCGAAGCGAAAAATACGGCGATTATTATCGCGGTCAAAGAGTCTATTCCTATCATAAGCCACGCGGAAGCGGTTATGACAAACGAAAATACCGTCGCCATAGTTTTTCGTCCGCGGCTTCCCTTATCCAACAAACCGCATAAAGGCAAGGTCAAAGCTATGACTATAGGCGTAAAAGACATAACGGCGCCGTATTGCATACCGTTATACCCGCGATCCTTTAAATACAAGGCTATATATGGAAAAAACATCACGCCTATCTGATGTATAAAATAATTAAACCGATACTTAAATTGTTCTTTCATGTACGCACTTTGTTTACCCCTTTAAAAGCGCATTTTTTATTTGTTTTCATTCCAAATTTCCAATATAAAATCTTTTAACAGACTATATCTGCCGGTTGTAAACGTATTGTCCGTCATTTTTTTTATAATTTCGCGGCTTCCGACTATGACAATACCCTTTTTTGCCCGCGTAACCGCCGTGTAAAGGAGATTGCGCGTCGTTATCATATAATTACCGCCGGCAAGCGCAAGTATAAGATAATCAAATTCGGAGCCTTGACTTTTATGAACGCTGACCGCATACGCCAAAACAAGCTCGTCAAACTCCATAGAAGAATAAACGGCGACTTTGTCGTCCTCGAAGCGTACTTTTATAGTATTGACTTCCGTGTCGATTTGTTCGACGAAACCTATATCGCCGTTATACACGCCTTCTCCTGCGATAAAAGAACCGTCCTGAAAGTGTTTTACCCACTCAAGCTGATAATTATTGGCAATCTGCATCACCTTATCACCCGTTCGTATTTTTGTTTCGCCTACGTTTAATTCCTTCTTTGACGAATCCGGCGGGTTCATAATGTTTTGAATTTTTTCGTTAAGGTTCGACACGCCCGAGATACCCTTTTTCATCGGCGCCAATATCTGTATGTCGGCTCCGCGCACTTTGTAATAAGAGGGCAAACGGTTTGTTATCAAGTCCAAAACCGTATTTAGAATATCCTCCGGGTCGTTTCTCTCCATAAAGAAAAAATCTTTGTCTTTTATGTCGATAAGAGGCATTTGACCTTTATTTATTCTATGAGCGTTTGATATTATCAGACTCTCGGAATCCTGCCTATAAATGTAAGTCAAATAATTGATATTGAAAAGCCCGCACGCTATAATATCCGATAAGACGTTCCCCGAACCCACGGAAGGCAGTTGATCTTTATCTCCAACCATAATAAGTCTTGTGTTTTTCTTTAGAGCTTTTGTCAAAGCGTTAAAGATATGCAAATCCACCATACTCATTTCATCGATTATTATAACGTCATAATTGAGTTTATTGTATTCGTTATAAAAAAACCGCGCTTTTTTGCTCTTCCCGTCTATCTCCAATAATCTGTGAAGCGTTTTAGCCTCTTCGCCCGTCGTTGCCGACAATCTTTTTGCCGCTCTGCCGGTAGGCGCCGCAAGAACGTAAGATTCTAGATGATTCTTAAGAATAGATATAACGGCTTTTACGATTGTGGTTTTTCCTGTTCCCGGACCGCCGGTTATTACCGATACGCCGTATTTTACGGCGTTTTTTACAGCTTGACGTTGATTCTCGTGAAGATTTATCGAGTTTACCCTCTCAAATTCGGCAATATCACTTTCTATATCCAATTCCATTGAATTCGCGCGGTTCTGATCAATCAAAACCTTTGCGATACTTCTCTCCGTGACATAGTAAACGGTCAACATAACGGCCAAGGAGCCGTCTTTTGGATATGATTTTAGATGATCGGAAAAAATCATATTGTCGATTACAATTCTTATCGCATCGGAATACTCCTCTTCG
>JAISQX010000121.1 GCA_031273965.1 Clostridiales bacterium | reverse complement strand
CTACGAGGCGGATAATCCCGAGTATAATAAAGACGGGCATACTCTGTTTATAGTCAGCACCTATTATGCCTACGGTTCCGACGAGGAGAAGGCGGTTGAAGCGGCAATCAAAGATACCTTTTCCCGGTATGAGGCGACCGTCATAAACGACGGCTCTGGCGGCGTGGAGATTCCCATATGGATCGTTTGTGTCGCGTTGGTAATTTTGACGGTTATAATGCTTATCATGTGCAATTCATGGATCGAGCCGTTTTTGTTTTTTGCCGCTATCGGCTGCGCGGTTGCCATTAATATGGGGAGCAACGTTTTTTTGGACGGCATTTCAAGTACGACGTCGTCTATCGCGGCTATATTACAGTTGGTGCTGTCGATGGATTATTCGATTATGCTCATGAACCGCTATCGACAGGAGTTGAAGCTTACCGAAAGCAAGACGGAAGCCATGAGAAACGCTTTAAAAAACGTGTTTTTTTCGATTGGCGGCAGCGCCACGACTACGATTATCGGTCTATTAATGCTTTTATTTATGAGTTTTAAAATCGGAGCGGATCTCGGCGTCGTCCTCGCGAAAGGCGTCGCGATCAGCTTGCTTTGTACCTTTACCGTTTTGCCGGGACTTATTTTGCCATTTGACAAAGTCATAAAAAGAACCGCAAAAAAATCGCTTAACGTTCGGGCGGGCGGTTTGGCGCGGTTGGGCTTTGGCGGTCGCCGTATTCTCGCCTGTGTATTCGGCGTTTTGTTCGCGGGCTCGCTGTTTTTGCAGAGCTTTGCCCAAACGACCTATTCGCTTAAAGCGGAGGACGCGATTGCCGACGTGTTTCCAAAATCCAACACAATAGTCCTGCTCTACGAAAACATTGATTCCGAGGACGTTGCAAAAATCGCCGAGTTACTCGGAGACGATCAACGCGTCAAGAGCGCGTCAAGTTATTCGTCGACGATAGGCAAGCCGTATACCGCCGCAGAGCTTGCCGGCGTCGTTTCCGCTATGGGCTTGGACGCGCCAATAGATCCCGCTATAATCGATATCATCTTTTACGCTTACTACTCGAAAGGGCAAACCGTGCGGCTGACCGTCGGAGAATTTTTGCGCTTTATCGCCGATAATTCGGACAATCCGTTATTTTTAGATCAAACGGGCGACGGACTCAAAGAAAATATCGATAGAATAGCAAAATTCTCGGACGCGGCGGCGCTGACGCGTCCGATGACCTCGGCGGAGCTTTCTGATTTTTTGGAAATGGATCCCGACAATATAAAAAATCTGTTTTTGTATTACTATATGTTAAACGGCGGCGCAAGCACGGTGACGATGACCCTTTCTCAATTTGCGGATTTCGTCGTCGACGAGGTTTCAACAAATTCCGACTATAGAGAAATGTTCGACGCGGATGCTTTGGCGATGTTGAGCAATCTCGCATTTTTTACAAACGCCGAAGAGATGACCGCGTCCGTCTCTTACCAAGAGTTGTCCGCAGCCCTTGCAATCGAACCGGAACAAGCGAAAATGCTGTTCGTCTATTACTTCGCCTTATCCGACGGCTATACGCCCGAAAGTATGACCGTTCCGGCGTTTGTCGATTTTTTGATTGAAACGGCAGATAACCCCATGTTCGCGGGGCAATTTGACCAAACGGTCTTAGAGCAAATGCAGACCTTGAGAGCGTATACAAATCCGACCTTGATACGACAACAGATGACGAGTACGGAGATGGCCTCTTTTTTCGGGCAAAACGCCATGGAAACGGGCGTTATATACATGATGTATATGATGCAATCGGGCAGTACCGCAAACACCATGTCGCCGGAGGAATACGTCGATTACATATTGCTTGAGATTGCTCCGTATTTAAGCGGTTTAGAAGTAGTTTCCGAGGAGCAGCTTGAACAGCTGAAAATTATTCAGCCGATAATGAAAGCGTCCGTGTCGGGAGAGGCGCTTAGCTACTCCCAAACGGCGCAAATGCTCGGCATGGATCGCGATATGGCAAAAATGCTCTATACGCTTGACGATTCCTCCGAAAAAATCGATTCGTGGACGCTGTCCGTTCAAACGGTCATAAATTTCATCGCCGATAATGCCGGCGCGTTTGAAGCCATGCTTGACGGCGGGCTTTTGTCCGAACTCGAAACGGCGCGAAGACTCGTAAACGGTTCCGTAGCGGGGACAAGTTACAAAAGCGACGAACTGTCGGCTCTCGTCGGTATGGACGGGAAACAGGTCGAACAATTGTATCTGCTTTATCATAGCGAACACGGCGATACAAGCGACTGGAAAATTTCAATCGAAACCTTTATGGATTTTTTAATCGACGACGTTTTGCAAAACGACGAGTTTGCGGGGCTGTTCGATTCCGCTTCCCTTGACGAATTGACAATGGCAAAAACCATAATCGACTCGGTGATATCCGACCGGACATACGCCGCCGTAGAACTTGCCGCCGTTATGAGCGGCTTAAGCGACGGCATAAACGCGAATACGCTCGACCTGCTTTATCTATACTATGCAAGCATAAATAACGCCGACGCGAATCGGACGCTTTCTATTCAATCGCTATTTGATTATCTGACGGAGGATATCGTCGGCGACCCGCGTTTTGAAAAAGTAATCGACGAAAAATTCCGCGGCGATATTGCGGATATAAAGACTATGCTTGCCGCCGCCGCCTCTCAACTAAAAGGAAAAAATTATTCTCGGCTCATAATCGAAACAACCCTCCCAGACGAATCGGAGGAAACGAACGCGTTTTTGGATAATCTTACGGATCTATGCGAAGAAAGGCTTGTCGGCAATTATTATTTAATCGGAAATTCGCCGATGAGCTATGAAATGTCAAAGAGCTTCGGAAACGAAATGCTGTTTATTACCATATTGACGGCGCTCGCTATCTTTATCATCGTCGCGATAATTTTCCGTTCTCTTACGATTCCTGCTATTCTCGTGCTAATCGTACAGTGCGGCGTCTTTATAACCGTCGCCGCAAGCGGTCTTATCGGATACGACATGTATTACCTTTCATCGCTGATTGTGCAATGCATACTTATGGGCGCGACCATCGACTACGGGATACTTTTTACAAGCTACTACCGTGAAAACCGAAAAACAATGGGGGCGAAAGAAGCTCTCGGCGCCGCCTATAACGGCTCTATCCATACGATATTGACATCCGCCTCCATTATGGTGCTCGTCTTAGGGGTTATCGGAATGCTCCCGTGCGATCCGGCAATCGGAACAATCTGCCAAACTCTCTCTATAGGCGCGTTATTCGCGACGCTGTTGATATTGTTCGTTCTGCCCGGATTACTTGTGACGTTCGACAGATTCGTGGTAAAAGCCGGACAGCCCAAAAAGCTTTAACGCGCGAAGTCCCCGCCGTTTGTCCTTATGTAATTTAAATTTTAGGCTTCGTCAGCTCGTAGCTATGGGCGATAAGCCCTTTGATATCCTCCGTCGGTATGTCGCCGCCGACGATTACGGTGTTCCAATGCTCCTTGTTCATGTGGTAACCGGGCGTAAGACTCTTGTATTGCCGCCTCAAAAAATCCGCAAACGCGGGGCTGCATTTTAGATTCAGACACAGCCCGCCGCCGCGCTCATAAATAAACGCAAAGGTCTTTTTATTCGCCGTGTGCCGCACGGCCGTCCAGTTCGAATCGTCAAAAGGATAGTCCTCGTAAACGTCTTCGTATGTCAGACAATACGCTATCAATTCTTTTTTTGTATGCATAATAGTTTTTCGCTTTGTTTATTATCTTATCGGTTGCAATTTAAAATGCGGCGCGTTCCGTTTTAGGATTTTTTATTATTATATCACTTTCACAAAAAAAAAGCAATGGCATTACTTTTTCTTGCTTTTTTTACTTTTTCGGTTTATAATGGTATAATTGAAATATTTTGTTTTTTGAGAGGTATAAATGGATAAGATAAAAACTCTTGACCTGAACTCCGATATTATAAAAAAAGCATCTGCTAAAATAAGGAGTTTTTTGGATGAGATAATAGATGAAAACAGTCTTGTCGAAACCGATGTTTTTCTTGCCGGTAGAAATTTTTTGGACGGAACCGAGGCTTTGGGAGAGGGCGTTATCACGGGATACGCCGCAATAAACGACAACCCCGTATATCTGTTCGCCCAAAACTCAGAGGTTTTGTCGGGCGGACTTAGCAAAGCGCAAGCCGATAAGATAACAAAGAATATTTATTCGGCTGAAAAAGCCGGCGTGCCGTTTATATCGATTATCGATTCGGCAGGCGCGCGCATAGGCGAGGGTATAAGCGTCGGAGAGGGTTATTCAAAGATTATAAAGGCGGCTAATGATATTTCGGGCTGTGTGCCGCATATCGCCATAGTCAAGGGGAATGCCGTTGGCATGATGAGCGTCTATCTCAAACTCGCGGATTTTGTTTTTGCAGCCGAGGACGCTAAACTTTCGGTAAATTCTCCCGTCGTCGTCGCCGCCGCGTCAAAAGCCAAACCGGAGGCTATGTCCGCAAAGGCGATAAGCGAAAATACAAATAATATCTCTTGTCTTTACAAGACGAATGCGGAATTAAAAGAAAAGCTTGCCGAGCTTTTGGAGCTTTTACCTTCTAACGACGGTTATATTGCGGCGGGAGATTACTCCGACGATATAAACCGCGAAGCGCCGGAATTGAACGAAAACGCCTCCGCGGAAAGCCTTTTTACCTCGGTTGCCGACGGCGGTAAATATTTTGAGGTATATAAGGACTTTGCAAAGGAAGTCAAATGCGCGCTTGCAAAAGTCGCGGGTATCACGACGGCTTTTATCGCCTTTGACAAAAACGCGAATAAATTCATTACGCTAAACGGAATAAAAAAAGCTTCGAGATTTATCTACACCGTTTCGAGTTTTAATATCCCACAGATAAATTTTGTCGATAATAAAGGTATAGAGCCGTCGCTAAGCGACGAATATAACGGACTTGCCGAGTCGGCGTCCGAGCTAATGACAAACGTCGCTTTGTCCGAAAACGTCAAAATTTCCGTCATAACCGGAAACGCGATAGGATACGCTTACAGCGCGTTCGCGTCCAAAAATATCGGATATGATTATACCTTTGCGACGGTTGACGCGGTGATTTCGCCGGTAAACCCGGAGGTGGCGACGGTGCTTCTTTACGACGAGGAATTAAAAAAGTCCGCGGAGCCGGTAAAGAAACGCGAGGAGCTTAATAAAAAATACGCCGAAGAATCGGCGAATCCGTATATCGCGGCTAAGGGCGGCTATGTGGACAACATAATCGAACCATCGCTCATAAGACCGTATGTAATAAGCGTTTTGCTCATGCTTGTCAACGCTTAAGTAAGGAGATAAACGATGAGTTTTTTGGAAGGATTGATAAACACCATAATCGGGATACTCATAGTTTTTCTCGTGTTGGTTTTACTCGTTTTTGTCATAAAGGGCTTTAAGGCGCTTGAAAGCAAGTTTTCCGAGCTTACGGCAAAATACGAGCCCAAAAAGAAAAAAAAGAATAATATAGCCGAAGAGGAGATTCCGGAGCAACGCACGGAAGAGAATGCGTCCGCCGTTAACGACGAGGAAGAGGAAAAAAGAGTCGCGGCGGTTATTGCGGCGGCGGTAAGGATGATTTACGAGGAGCAAAAAACCGCTTCGCGCAGGGCTAGCTTTGTCATAAAAGATATCAGAAGGCTGTAAATCCGATAAAAATAAAATATAAAACAAATTCTTTTTATAAGAGGTATAAGATATATGCGTAATTTTGTTATTACCGTAGACGGTAAAGCATATCAAGTTGAAGTTGAAGAGATAATCGGCGGCGCGGCGGTTCCCGCCGCGCAAACCGCGCCTATTGCCGCGGCGCCGAAGCCCGCCGCTCCGGCGCTTGCGGCGGTTAAGCCGGCGAGCGCTCCGGTCGCGCCAAAAGCCGCGCCCGCAACGATTGCCGCGGACGGCGTAAAAATCAACGCGCCCTTACCCGGCATGATAGTAAGTCTAAAGGTTCCAAACGGGGCGACGGTTAAGAAAGGGCAGACAATTTTGATTATAGAGGCGATGAAAATGGAAAACGATATTGCAAGTCCCGCCGACGGCGTCATAACCTTTGTCGTTAGCCAAGGACAAAACGTCGCGCAAAATCAATTGCTTGCCGCCGTAAAATAGGATATATTTTCGGCGCGTTGAAAAAAACGCGTTAACGCAAAAACGAAACCGCAAAAGAATTTCGTTTTAGCGATTGCGTTTTTTTCGTCGTATAAAACAAAAAAAATAAAAACGGAATGGAATAATGGAAAAAATTATAGAGAGTTTAAAAACGCTATGGGACAGCACCGGATTTCAATCCGGAGAGCCGATGTATTTCAATTTCATAATGATTATTTTGGCTTGCATACTTATGTATTACGCCATAGTAAAGAAATACGAGCCGTTGCTTTTACTCCCCATCGCGTTCGGTATGCTTATAATTAATATCCCCGGCGCTCACGCGATACTTACCGAGAAGCCGTTGCTTGATTTTGTCCCCGTTATGGACGAAGCCGGCAATGTGATAGGTCAGACGATGGAAACCGTGAGTATAGGAGGTATAATTTACTATCTGTATCAGGGAGTACAGCTTGTGATTTTTCCGCCGATTATATTTCTGGGGATAGGCGCGATGACCGACTTCGGTCCGCTGATATCGAATCCAAAGAGCCTTATACTCGGCGCGGCGGCGCAGGTAGGAATATTTTTGACGCTTTTAATAGGGTTGTCGCTGTTTAAGGTCATAGATGTAACCGACCCCGACAAATTTGCGGCGTCGGTGGCTATAATAGGCGGAGCGGACGGCCCCACGGCGATTTATCTGACGTCTAAGCTTGGACAGGACGTAAGTATTATAGCTATCGCGGCGTATTCGTACATGGCGCTTATACCGATAATACAGCCGCGCGTAATGAGGCTGCTCACGACGAAAGAGGAGCGGCTGATAAGAATGGACGCGCTTAAGCCCGTGTCCAAACGCACAAAGATTATATTTCCCATAGTCGTTACGATAGTGTGCGGATTACTTCTTCCGTCGGCTTTGCCGCTTGTCGGAATGCTTATGTTGGGCAACCTGCTAAAGGAATCGGGAGTTGTGGAGCGGCTGTCAAAGACCGTGCAAAACGAACTTATCAATATAGTCACGGTATTTTTGGGCTTGGTTGTGGGAACTAAGGCGTACGGACCGGAATTTCTCACTTTGAAATCGTTGATGGTCGTGGTTTTAGGGTTGTTCGCGTTTGTAATCGCCACCGGTTCGGGCGTGCTTATAGCCAAATTTATGAATCTCTTTTCAAAGAACAAAATCAATCCGCTCATAGGTTCCGCGGGCGTTTCCGCCGTACCCATGGCGGCGAGAGTTGCTCAGGTTGTCGGGCAAAAGGAAGACCCGACAAACTTCCTGCTTATGCACGCTATGGGGCCCAACGTCGCCGGCGTTATAGGTTCCGCAGTCGCCGCGGGTATATTGCTCGCGATATTCGGCTGACGGCAAAAAATAGAAATGTTTATCGTACTTATTTAGGGAAAAATTTTTTCAAGATTTTTCTCTAAAGTTTTTTATAACAGACTTGTTACGATACTATTGGCACGTTTAAGGGAGTTTTTTTGTCCCTGTGCGAGAGTCGCCCCGAAACCACAAATTCTGTGTCGGGGTTGATTAAGAACGGAAACCTTTCCCTGATATTGTCTTTTTCTAACGGCGCGTTAATATCCGATTATTCTTGCGACCATAATAATAAAATAGTCGTTAGTTCCAACGCTTCGTCGGGCTTTGAGCCTATCGCGTTGGCGAGCATATGCGGCAAGGAGAGGGTAATAGGCGGAGACCTACCTTAATAGCCTATCGGTGTTCGCTTGACGACCAAATGCGAGTGGGCTTGATTTTGGCGGATGAAGAGTATGCTAAAGTGGGAGAGTTTCCCCTCAACAGGAGCTTGCGCATTTTCATGCGTAAGCTCCGATTTAGTTGTCAGCGATAAGAAAAAGTGGTATAATAATAATATTGACTAAGAAGCGATACGCGCTTATAACGCGTTTTAATTTTTTGTAAGAGCCGCGGCTTCGGCGTCGGGCTAAGACCGAGGCAAAAGGCGCGTCGCGATATTGCGCGACGCACCGCGGACGACCGTGGGCGGCAAGTTAAAAAAAACAAGGAGATATAATATGCCAAAAAAAGTATTAATTACGGAAACCATACTGAGAGACGCTCATCAGTCGCAGGCGGCGACGCGCATGTCTATCGACGACATGCTGCCGGCGACGGCGTTGCTTGACAAGGTGGGTTATTACTCGTTGGAGATGTGGGGCGGAGCTACGTTTGACAGCTGCCTCAGATTTTTGAACGAGGACCCGTGGGAGAGATTGAGAGTCTTGAGAAAGGCGATGCCGAATACAAAATTTCAGATGTTGCTCAGAGGGCAAAATATTTTGGGATACAAGCATTACGCCGACGACGTCGTGGATAAGTTTGTCGAAATGAGCATAAAAAACGGAATAAACATCATAAGGATATTCGACGCTCTCAATGACACCAGGAATATGCAGAGAGCTATGCAGGCGTGCAAAAAATACGGCGGCATAACCGAAGCCTGTATAAGCTATACCACAAGCCCGGTGCATACGCGCGAGTATTTTATAAACCTTGCCGCCGAGCTTGAAAAAATGGGCGCGGACGTCATTGCCATAAAAGACATGGCGAATTTGCTCCTGCCGTACGAGGCATACGAGTTGGTTAAGGGGATGAAAGCAAAAATCAAAGTTCCCATTCATCTGCACACGCACAACACCTCCGGAACGGGCGATATGACGTATCTGAAGGCGATAGAAGCGGGCGTGGATATTGTCGACACGGCTCTTTCTCCTCTCGGCAACGGCACAAGCCAGCCGGCGACGGAGCCGCTTGTCGCCACTCTAAAGGGTACGCCTTACGATACGGGTCTCAGTCTGGAGTTATTAAGCGAAATAGCCGTGCATTTTCGCAAGGTGGCGGATAAGCTAAAAAAAGACGGATTTTTGAACGAAAAGGTCTTGCAAGTTGACGTTAACGCTCTCATATATCAGGTTCCGGGGGGAATGTTGAGCAATCTCATAAGCCAATTAAAGGAACAAAACGCGTCCGATAAATATTTGCAGGTATTGGAGGAAGTGCCCAGAGTCAGAAAGGATTTGGGCTATCCGCCGCTTGTAACGCCCACAAGCCAGATAGTCGGAACGCAGGCGGTATTGAACGTGATTATGGGTGAAAGATACAAAATGGTCACGAAGGAAACGCGCGGACTCATAAAGGGCGAGTACGGCAGATTGCCGGCGGAGCCGGATCCCGCGACGGTAAAGAAAATCCTCGGCGACGAAAAGCGTATAGATTATCGTCCCGCCGACGCTATCAAGCCCGAATATGAAAAATACAAAGAGGAAATCAGAGAATATTATGAACAGGAGGAAGATGTGCTTTCGTATGCGTTGTTCCCCCAAGTCGCGCTCAATTATTTCAAATATAGACAGGCAAAAAAATACGGCGCGGATAATATTCTCGGAGATAAAAAGAATTTGATACATCCCGTATAAGAATTAAGCCGACTACCCGGTTTTTTCGAGTCGCGTTTCGGCGCTCTTTCTTTGATAACAAAAAAATCAAGCTCGCTTTACAATCATGTTAAGCGGGCTTTTTTATTCTGTACGGCGATATTATTTTTGCCGTTTTACATGAAAATATATTCATTTTTGGAGAACCGACGCATTTTTTTCTCAAAACACAGACCGATAAAAAAAAATTACACAAAATTTACAATAAAACTAAGGGCGTTTATAAAAGAAAATGTTAAAATATTATTATACCTAATACGGGTTTCGGGTATGGACTCTGATAGTTAAGACAAGCGAGTTCACAAAATAAGGAAGAAGACATGAAGCGGGATAAAAGAGAAAAAAATCAAACGGTTCAAACGGAGCGCTATTTTCCGGATAAAAAAACAGGATTGACCTTGGAACAGGCAAAGAGCAGGCAAGAGCAGGGATTGAGAAATGTAAATACGTCGGTCCGCTCTAAGTCGTACTTAAAAATTGTAGTTGGGAATATTACGAATTTTTGCAATATAGTCACATTATCGTTAATCATACTTCTTATAGCTATAGGCGCGTGGGATTATGCCGTTTCGTCGTTTATATTGTTTATAAACATCGGCATCGGTATTTTTCAAGAGGTCAAGGCAAAAAGAGTGGTTGAGCGCCTGACGCTCGTTACGAGTAATTTTTACGACGTTTTGCGCGACGGGGAATATGTCACGACGGGGAGCGGCGACATTTTATTAGACGATTTATTTATTTTGAGAGCGGGAGGGCAAATACCCGTCGACGGCGTCGTTTGTGACGGGCATTTGGAGGTGGACGAATCTATTCTGACGGGAGAGTCCTGCTCGGTCAAAAAAACGGTTAACGCGACCGTGCTTGCGGGTAGCTACGTCAAGGCGGGACAGGCTTTGGTCAGGGCGGACAAAATCGGAGCGGAATGTTATATCAACGGAGCCGCGGAAATTTTGAAAGACGTTTCAAAGCCGCAGTCCAAAATATTCAATGCGTTGGACAAAATAATAAAACTGATATCCATAGGCTTGATACCGCTTGCTATTTTGCTTTTCATATCGAATTTTTACAACGGACCGCTCAACCGCGCGCTGATTATGGCTTCCAGCTCGGTACTCGGAATGATACCTGTAGGCATGTTTTTGTTGACAAGCATGGCGTTCGCCGCATCGGTCATAAAACTGTCAAAAAAGCAAACGCTTTTAAAGGACTTATACGCCGTAGAAATGTTAGCGGCGACTGATGTTTTGCTTTTTGACAAGACGGGAACGATAACGGACGGCAATCTTGAAGTGGTGGATATAAAGGTCTTCTCGGATATGACGGACGGCAAGGACGCCTTGACGGATTTTAGCGCGGAGAATATTCTGACTACTCTTATAATATCGGGAGGAGGCAATAACGCTACGGCGCGCGCGATAAAAAGCAGATTTAAAAACGGAAGGATATTGCCGCATGGCAAGGTCATACCCTTTGATTCGGACAAAAAGTTCAGCGCGGCAAAAATAGAGAATGGATATACGTATATTTTGGGCGCGCCGGATTTTTTAACCGACAGAGCGGACGTCACAGCCTTTGCCTATGAAAATTCTAAAAAATGCCGCCGTACCGTGCTTCTCGGAAGGGTAGTGGACGAGTCCGAAAGCTTTTCCGGAAAAAACGTGATTCCCATTATGGCTTTGTCTATAGAGGACGAGTTGCGTGGCGAGATAGCGGAAACGTTTGCCTGGTTTGAAGACAACGGCGTAGATATCAAGGTCATCTCCGGCGACGACCCGCACACCGTTGCCGAAATAGTAAAAAAAGCCGGACTTAAAGGGGCGGAAAAAGGCGTGAATTGCAACGGTATGGATGATTGTGCGCTGGAAAAGAGCTTAAATGACAACGTCGTATTCGGGCGAACGTCTCCCGAACAAAAAGCTCATATCGTGAATACATTGAAAAAACAAGGACGAGTAGTATGTATGGTCGGCGACGGCGTCAATGATATTCAGGCGTTAAAGCAAGCCGATTGCTCAATTTCCTTTGCGACGGCGAGCGACGCCGCGCGCAATATATCGAGAATAGTGCTTATGGATTCCGAATTTAAAAATATTCCGGCTATAGTCGGCGAAGGGCGGCGCGCGATCGGCAATATTCAAAAGGTTTCGTCATTATTTATCATGAAAAATCTTTTCGTCATGTTTATGACTCTGCTTTTTGCGATTTTGACGTTTGTCGATCACGGTATAGTTTATCCGTTTGATTCAAAAAAAATGATAATGATGGAGGTCTTTGTCTTAGGCATTCCCGCTTACGTTATCGCCCTCGAGCGGGTTAAGGGAAAGGTAACGAGTTCCGTTTATGAAAGCGTTTTGAAATACGGCGTTCCGTCGGCGTTATCATTGATAGTAGGCGTGTCTGCGGTTCTCATAACCTCCGCCGTTCGCGGGGACGACGCGCAATATGCCTCGTCCATAGCGGCGATCACGTTTGCAATGACAAGTTTTATATGTCTGTTTTTATCGGCGTCGCCCTTAGGCAAGCTTAGTTTCGTATCCGTGGCGGCTATGATTATCCTTTCGGTGGTAGCCGTTTATGTGGACAAAACTTTTTTGCAGGGAACGTTTTTGAATATCGATTTTCCTAAAACGGCTGATTTCGCATTAATTGTCTTGTGCAGCTGCTTAACGGCGGCGTCAAATCTGCTTTTTAGAAAATTATTTGTTACGCTAACTATAAAAAATAAAAACGGCAAGAAAAAGCCCGGCGGTTATTGACGGATTATTTATGACGAAATACATGAAATTGCTAAAAAGAGTACAAGCGGTGAAAAAAGATAATATAATTATTCCGAAGACGGACAATGAAACGGGGTATTATACTTTTGTCTCCGACGGAGAATTTAAAATTTTGCAGTTGACCGACGTGCATATAGGCGGCGGCTTTTTGTCTAGAAAAAAAGACGCTCTGGCAACGGAGGCAATCGCGAATCTGACCCGTTATACAAAGCCGGATCTAATAATAGTAACCGGCGACATGGTGTATCCTATATTGTTTCAGTCCGGCACAATCGATAATTTGAGGGCGACGCGATATTTCGCCGAGATTATGGAACGCTTGGGCGTATATTGGACAATATCCTTCGGTAACCATGACGCTGAGCGTATGAGCCTTGGCTCTAAAGCGGAGCTGTCGGAAATTTATTCGGATAAGAACTTGAAATATTGTCTGTACAAAAGAGGGCCCGAAAACATTGACGGTTACGGAAATCAAATAATCGCTATACAAAATTCCTGCGGTATAATAACGCAAGCCGTATTTATATTTGACTCACAATCGTACGCGGGTTGGGGCTTACGCAATTATGATAATATCCATAAGAATCAAATGGAGTGGTATGAATCGGAAATAATCCGTCTGAACGCGATAAACCGCGGACGGGGAGCCGAGGAATTATTAAAATCGCTTGCATTTTTTCATATTCCGCTAAAAGAACAAAAGAACGCGTGGCAAGAATATAGCGAAAACGGCAAAAAAGATACCTTAAACGTCAAATATCGGTTCGGTGTCGCCGCAGAAAAAAAAGGCAACGTTTATTTCGGAGAAGGCGGCGCCGACGTATTTAAAATAATGCTAAAGACGGGCAGCACGCATGGAATTTTTACCGGACACGACCATTTAAATAATTTTTCAGTTGATTATAACGGGGGCTTCGGAGACAGATATATTCGTATCACGGCAGGCATGAGCATAGACTATCTCGCGTATCCGGGGATTCAAAAGAAGCATTCGCAAAGGGGAGGCACCGTAATCACCGTAAAAAACGACGGCGGCTTTGACGTCTTCGGGCTAAGGCTTATCGATTATGGGGTATTGGAATAGAATCCAACTATTGGTATTGATCGTAAATCGATAACCCGACGGACGAAAAAGAAAAGTCCGCCTAATCTAAAGTTTGATAGTCATCCCCGTTTTTCTTGACTCCTCCGCTGCGAAGGCTATGCGGTGGCTCTCTAAGGTAACGTCGATAAAAGAGATGCGTTTCGAGGTTTTTCCGGTGTTCAGATATTCTAAAAAGTCATGGATCAGCATCTTATCTCCGCCGAGGTGACCGAATATGCCGCTGCCGCTTACTTTGACGGTTTTTGAGGGTCCGCCGAAAACGTTTATACGAAATTTATTTTGCGCGTCCACGCCTATTATTTCGCCTTTTGTTCCGGAGATATAGAGCCGTCTAAAACAGCCTTTTGAGAACGCGGTCATAGTCAAATTTGCATTTATGCCGTTATTGAGAAGCATAGCGACGTTTTGGTTCTCTACGACGTCGTTGTCGCATTTGTAGACGCAACGTCCGTAAGGCGAGGTTTTTAGCGATTCTTTCAAATCTTTTAGCTTTGGATTCGGCAAACCTGTTATTAGCTTTATATGCACGGACATTTTTGGAACGGTATACCGCGTTATGCCGTAATATATTTTCTCTACGTCATATGCGCAAGTTTTGCGGTGCGGGCAGGGCGCGAGACAATAATCCGCGGCGTTTTCGGGGGCTTTTTCTTTAACGAAAAGCTTACGCGAGCCGCTGCTGTAAACCTCTTTGCATTTTTGTTCGGTAAAATAGTGGATTATGTCTAAGTCGTGACAGCACTTCGCGAGTATAGACGGACCGGTTTCGGCTTCGTTGCGCCAATTTCCGCGGACGTAACTGTGTGAAAAATGCCAATATCCGATATTTTCGGTGTCGTTCACGGAAACGATATCTCCTATCATGCCGGAGTCAACGGTTTCCTTTATCGCGTGATAAAAAGGCGAATACCTCAATACGTGGCAGACAATGACGGAGAGATTTTTTTCACGGGCGAGAGAGGCTATTTCCTCGCATTCTTTCGGTACGGGGGAAACGGGTTTTTCCAACAGGAGGTTATATCCTAAGTTCAGCGCCTTTACGGCGTGTCCGTAGTGATCGCGGTCTTGCGTCGCTATTATCAAAGCGTCGGCAAGCTTACCCGCCGCAAAAAATTTTTCATCCGAATCGAACGCCATATCTTCGCCGACGCCGTATGTCTGACACGCTCCGCGTAAAAGCGCGGTTTTTTTGTCGCACAAAGCGGTGATTTCGGCGCCGCCGTGCCGCTTTATCTGATAGGCGTACCGCCGTCCGCGGTTACCAATGCCGAGAATAGCTATTTTTATACGTTTTTGTCCGTCCGTACGCCGATTTGATAAATCTCCTAATTCCATATGTCTATCGTCTCCCGTGCTAATATTTGTTTTCCGTAAGTGAATCGCAATACTTTATATAATTTGATATATCGCGTAATTGCGTCTTAAAAAATTACGGATAAAAATTTTAATTATTCCCGTATTTGAGGCGTAAATTGTCGTTTGAACGTCATAATAGCGTTGTTTAAGTATATTCTTATTATACACCATGGCGGATAAAGATATCAAGTGATTGGTTAAAAAAATTTACTTTTCAGCGCGCGGAGAATACAATCCTAATTGTTTATCGGCGCGGATGGACATAATTTCGGCGCGCTTTAAAAAAACCTTGAACGAAAAATTTCCGGTTGACAAGAAAGGCGGCGCGCGGAAAGAACTATTTGGAAAAAAAACTAACTAATTTTTAAAAACATATTGATATAAGGAAAATTTTGTGGTAAAATATTATAGACTCGCGTCGCGGGATAAAGACGCGTATAATATTTTAAAAGGAGTAAAAAATGAGAAAAGCTTTTATTTCCCCTTCAAAATTCGTTCAGGGCGAGGGAGAACTGAACAATCTCGGAAACTACATAAAATTATTCGGTAAGACCGCGCTTGTGATAGGGCATAAGGACGATATCGCGCGAGTTTCCGAGAAGCTCAAGTATACCGAAAAGACTTACGGCGTACAGCTTTGTTACGGAAATTTCGGCGGCGAATGTTCGCGTGAAGAGGTCGCAAGGTTAGCGGACGCGGCAAAGGCTCAGGATTGCGAGTGCATTGTAGGTTTGGGCGGCGGAAAAGCCATAGACACGGCTAAATGCGTTGCGAACAGCCAAAAACCCGTGATTATCGTTCCGACGATTGCGGCGACGGACGCTCCGACAAGCTCCTCGGCGGTTTTGTACCATTCGGACGGGTCTTTTGACGATTACGCATACTTCAAGTCGAATCCGAATATCGTTCTCGTCGAT
>JAISQX010000189.1 GCA_031273965.1 Clostridiales bacterium | reverse complement strand
GGCAGGCATTTTAATATGACCAGGGCGGGTATACACGCGGACGGACTTTTGAAAGACGAAGAAATCTACAATATTTTTAACACAAAAAAGCTATTGGGAAGACCGCCTATCGTAGCCATAGACGCTTTTTCGGGTCTTGCGGGCATAGCCTTTTGGATAAATAATTTTTACAGGCTTGACGACGAGTACAAAATAGACAAAAAGACCCCCGCGGTCGCTTTGATTAAACAAAAAATCGACGCGATATACGCAGCGGGCAGGAATACGTGCATGAGCGACGTCGAGCTTGAGGAAATGTTGAGAGAGAGCGATAAAGCGCTTTACGAAAAGTTTATCGAGTGTGTAAACGAAAAGAAGAAATTTAAAAGATAATCGTAAGAGCGCGCAAAAAACGTAAAATGCGATAATAATGCGAGTATGCTTGACGGCGATATATTCTGTTTCTTAAAAAGACGGTTTAAGGTTTTAGATATGTTTTTGTGAAAATTTTTATAGAGTTTTTGCATAAAGAAAGATATTTATTAGAGAAGGAGGCGTATATGGGCGGCAGTGAAGAAATGATAGGCGGAGAGAGCAAAAGCGGCGCCGTTATAAACAACGACAAGCTGGAGACGATATTTTATTATCAAGACCTTTTTGACGGCTATGTAAAAAAAGAACGTAAATTGAATTTTACAAAGGAAGAATGGATACAGAAGGAAATTTTGGCGACATTGTCGGAACTTTCGGAGCTTTTGACGGAGGTAAATTTTAAATGGTGGAAAAATCCGAAGCCCTTGAACGAGGACAATGTAAAGGACGAACTCGTCGATATTCTGCATTTTTTTGTCGGTATGTGCCTGAATGCGGGGATGAGCGCCGAGGAGCTTTTTAAAAGATACGTCGAAAAAAACAAGGAGAACTTTGCGCGGCAGAACGGAACTTCCGCAAAAAAAGGATATGAGCTTAAAACCGACGTGAACGATTAAAATTCACTCGCTTCGGCTTTTTAGTCGGCGCTGTCTCTTAGGAAATGGCGGCGGCGGACGGATAAATGACAAAATACGTCAGGATAATCATAATATAGTTTTTTTAATATATTTTGGAAATTTTATGTCTATATTACGCGGCTTGCGCTTTTAAATTCAAGCCGCGTATATATTTTAAAATGACCGATTACGCGTTTTTTATTACCGCCATTATAAAGAAAAACAAGAAAGACGCGCGTCTAATGTTATATTTATAATCGGCAACGGTTATTATTTTATTCGGCGGACAATAGGCGGCTTTATTGCGCGAGCATAATTTTAATTAGTGCCGAAACTCGCTTGTAAAATCTTAAAAAATATGTTATCATATATATGGATTACGGATTTTTCAATTTTTATACGGGAAAAGTTTATGAATAAGATTATCACAAGAAATAATAAGGCGAATTTTTCCGCGGCTTTGATAACGGCGCTGATAGCTTCGATATTCATTTTGGTCGGACTTATAGGACTTATGCCGGATGCCTTTGACATAATAAACGATTTCTTTTTCGGAGTTTTCGGTCTTGCGGCGTTCGCTTATTGCGTTTTTATTATCCTTGTTTCCTCGGCTTTGCTTGCGGGATACAAGATTGTCGTCAAAAAACTTACTCTTATCAATTTCGGTCTTTTTTTCTTTGTATTTTTAATGCTTTTGCATACCGCGACGGCAGGTTCATCATTCGGCGGCGCGAGTTTTTCAGAGTTTTGCACAATGACTTTTAATAATGCAAACACTGCCGGCGGGCTTATTTTTTCGGTGTTGGCATATCCTCTTTTGGCATTATTGGGCGCGCCTTCCGCAATCGCCGTATATGCGATTTTGCTTTTTGGACTGTTGGTTTTGCTCTTTTTTCCGTATCTTATGGTTTCCAAAAGGAAAGCGACGCAAAATGCAAATCCATCTTTGACAGAAGTAAAAGACGGAAGTATCACTCCTCGCATAGTGGAAACGTCGCCCAAAAGAAAACCGGCGATTTTTAATGTTCGGACGAAGCCGACCGGAGAAAATTTACATCGCAAGCAATCGCGGTATGGCGGTTTTGACCCCGGATATCCGAACAAAGACGTTGAGAATCCGGACGGAGCGGAACGCAGACAGAATGCGGTAGCCGTATTATATGAAAATTCCGATAAGAAGATGGTCGTTGACAAGAGTATGCCGACCGATTCGGAAATAATAACCGTAAGCAAGAAAGAAAACCTTTTCGCGGAGATCAAAGAGGACATCAGCGACTATACGAATAACGGCAGATTAAAGACGCTTCAAGAGAACAGCAAGCATTTGCAGAGCGCGGGAGAAGGTACGGGCGGCGGTATTTATTATCGTCCGAACGCAGCGTCCGAGGAAGTAGAGGACAAGAGTTTTTCGTTTGCCGTGCGTAATGACGACGCCGATTCGGCGACGAATCCGGTTGAAGCTCAATATTCGAAGTTTGAAGAGAAAACCGTTGACCCAGTGAAGAGTGAAACCGTTAGCCAAAACGAAGAAAAGCCAAAGGTCGCGCCTTCGTTCGATTACTCCGGATATACTATGCGGAGCGGTACGGATTACGGCGAACGTCGTCCGTCTATGCTGGGAAACGACTTGAGCGCGGTAAAAGAGCAGCTAAGACTTGAAGCCGAAAAAGAAAAGGCGGAAAGAGAAGCGGACGAAAAGAGAAGAATTGAGGAAGAGGCGGAGAGAAGAGACGCGGGCTACAGATCAAGCAAACAAAAAACTTTTGGTTTTTTTGACGATTATGCGGGCGAAGAAAAAGAATTTGTTAATGTGAGAGACAAACAACGAAAAAAAGAAGAAAAGCCAAAATCAGAGGTTGAAGTTTCCGGCGCATCCTCAGCGTCATTCGATGCGGACAACGCCGAGTCGGTTTATGATTCGATCCTAAGGCCGGAACCCGATTCGCCGATTGAAAAACTTACCGAAACGCCCCCGCCGATAACAAAACCCGAAACTGAATTTAAACTAAACTTATCTACGACGGACAAGACGATAAAAAAACCGAGCGAGCAAATAACGTTTGATGTTGTCAAACCGATAAATCATGCGCCGTATAACGCGCCGCCCATAGACCTTTTACTTGAGTACACGAACGAGAACGTCGGCGATTTCATGGAGCTTACAAAAAACGCAAAAAAGCTTGAGGAGTTGTTCGCGGATTTTAAGATTAGCGCGACTTCGTGCGGCGTATTGATGGGACCGACGTTTACGCGTTATGAGATGCAAATGCCTCCGGGAGTTTCGGTAAACAGAGTTTTGACTCTTGACAACGACATATCTATGAGACTGCTGTCGCCTAAGCGCGTGAGAATAGAAGCGCCGATACCGGAGAAAGACGCTTTCGGCATAGAAGTGCCGAATAAAAACCGTTCGACAGTCGGAATGAGAGACCTTATCAACGACGCGGAATTTTACGACGCAAACGGCAAACTGACTTTTACCATAGGTAAAGATATCGCCGGAAAGAATTATTACGGCGACCTTGCGGACATGCCGCACCTTCTCATAGCCGGTTCGACCGGTTCGGGTAAAAGCTGTTGTCTAAACTCGCTTATAATAAGTTTGCTCTATAAATACGAGCCGGACGAGGTCAAGCTTATTCTGATAGACCCAAAGCAGGTGGAACTCACCATGTACGAGGGCTTGCCGCACTTATTATTGCACGATATAATTACCGAGGACGAAAAGGTTATCAACGCTCTCGACTGGGCGATAAAGGAAATGCACAGGCGTTATGGTTTGATAAGAGAAAATCGTTCAAACAACATAATGGAATACAACAAAAAAGTCGCGAAGAATCAAAGACTATATCGTGTCGTCATAGTCGTCGACGAAGTTGCGGAGCTTATCATAAAGCTCAAACGCGATATTGAGGACAGGATAAAGAGTTTGTCTCAGCTTGCGCGCGCCGCGGGCATTCACATAGTGTTGGCGACGCAAAGACCGTCGGTGGATATTATTACCGGAGTTATAAAGTCAAATCTTCCGTCGCGCATAGCGTTTGCGGTTACGTCAAACGTCGATTCCAGAACTATTCTGGACAGGCAGGGGGCGGAAAAGCTTTTGGGTAAGGGCGACATGCTTTTTCAAGCGCAAGCCATGCCCGAGCCGGTGAGGTTGCAAGGAGTATTCATAAGCAATCAAGAGATAGTAAAGGTGGTCGATTATGTCAAACAAAATAACGAGGCATATTATGACCAGGCTATAGACGCCGAAATAAATACGGTAAAAGAAGAACAGCGCGAGCCTACCGCGGCGGATAGGGGCGACGAGTCGTTATTGGATCCGCTCTTTGTCAAGGCGGTAAAGCTTGTGGTCGAAAACAAAGCCGCGTCAATATCCATGCTTCAGCGCAAATTCGCGATAGGATACGCGAGGGCGGCGCGTATTATCGACAGTATGGAAGAAAAAGATATCATAGGAAAAGGCGAAGGGGCTAAACCGCGCACCGTGCTTTTGACGGAAGACCAATTCGACACTATATACGGAGATTCGCTTGAGGGAAATGAATAATGACAAAGTGAATATAGGTTTCGTTTCCTTGGGATGCGACAAAAATCGCGTCGACACCGAGTATATGATTTCGGCGCTAAAAAAAGAGGAAAAATTCGTTATAGTCGGCGATAAAACGGCGGCGGACGTCATAGTGATAAACACATGCGGCTTTATAGGCGACGCAAAAACCGAATCCATCGATACGATATTGGAAATGGCGGAGCTAAAGAAAGGTCGTTTAAAAAAACTTATCGTAACGGGTTGTTTTGCCGAAAGATACGGAGTCGAGCTTTTTAAAAAAATTCCTGAGGCCGATGCGATAACGGGCGTAGGCGCGTACGACAAGATAAAAGAGATGATACTTGCGACGCTTGAGGATAAGCGTGTTTTAAATCTCGAAAAGAATACATATGATTTTACGGAGAGAACCGTTACGACGCCTTTCCACTATGCGTATTTGAGAATATCCGACGGATGCAACAACCGTTGCTCATATTGCGCGATTCCCTCCATACGCGGAGCATACAGGTCCAGAACGTTTGAATCCATAGAGGAAGAGTTAAAGCGACTGCGCGACGGTTACGATATAAAGGAGCTTATCCTTGTGGCGCAGGACGTGACCAGATACGGCATAGATCTCTACAAGGAATACGCGCTGTTAAAACTTTTGGACGTCATAGAAAAATACGGCTTCGAATGGGTGAGATTACTCTATTGTTATCCCGAGCTTGTGAGCGACGAATTGATAAAAGCGGCGAGCGAGAGAAACAATGTATGTAAATATCTGGATATACCGCTTCAGCATGTAAACGATGAAGTTTTGAAGAGTATGAACCGAAAGAACGACGGAAAATATGCGCGCAGGCTTATAAAGAGGATTAGGGAAATCGACGATAATATAGCAGTAAGGTCTACTTTTATCACCGGATATCCCGCCGAGACCGAGGACGCTTTCTTTGAGCTTTGCGATTTTATTGAGGAATATAAGCTTGAAAACGCGGGGTTTTTCGCTTTTTCAAAGGAAGAAGGAACGTCCGCCGCAAAGATGAAGGACATGCATTATAAGACCAAGCAAAGACGGTTAACGATTTTACGCGGCATACAGGCGTCGGTGACGGAAAAAAACAACAAAAAGAGGATAGGTCAAACGGATAAGGTTTTGTACGAGGGACTTGACGAGGAAAAGGGATTGTTGTACGGGCGTAATCAGTATAACGCTCCGGATATAGATTGCTTAGTGTACTTAGAAAGTGAAACACCTTTGGATATCGGACGTTTCTATGCCGTGGAGATAACGGATACGGAGGGAGTGTTTGATTTGAGAGGAAAGGTAAAATTTCAGTCATGAATATAATTTCTAAGGAGTTGCGATTAAATGAAACTTACAGCCAATAAAATAACTTTTTTTAGGATAATTCTCGTTCCGCCCATAATTGTTTTTATGTTTTTAAAGGACGTTTTTACGGCGGCTCCGATAATAGCTCTCGTCATATTCCTTGCGGCGGCGGCGACGGACGCTTTTGACGGAAAATACGCCCGCAAGACAAATACCGTATCCGGCTTCGGAAAGTTTTTAGATCCTATTTGCGATAAGATCTTCGCTTACGGAATAATGATAGCCTTTATATTTATAGGCACGTTCTATAACGAGCATATGGTAGTCACGTATATCAACATGTTTTCCATAATAACGATGCTTACGCGCGAGTTTGCCATAGCCGCCATACGCCAGATAGCCGCGATAAAAAACGTCGTCATAGGCGCCGATTTGTTCGGCAAAATAAAGACGGACTTAACCTTTATTTCTTTCGGTTTTTTTATAGTCGCGTTGTTTGACAACGGCAATGCGACCGTGGCGACAGTTATAAACGTGTTTTATTGGATAGGCACGGCGATATTTTACGCGGCGACGGTTTTTTCCGTTTTGTCGGGAATAAATTATTACATAAAAAATAAAGAAAGCCTCAAGTTTGATTGATTGGCGAGCAAGGAGCAAGATGTCGACGGCGGATACCGTAGAGCGGATATTTCAGCTTTGTAAAAGCAAGGGCGTAATGATATCCGTATGCGAGAGCTTAACGGGAGGATTGATTTCTTCTCTTTTGATAGAGAAAGACGGCGCGTCCGCGGCGGTTTACGAGGGTATAACGGCGTATTCCAACGAATCGAAGATACGCAGACTCTTTGTAAGCGAGGAAACGTTAAAAGAACACGGCGCCGTCAGCGAGGAAGTCGCCGCGCAAATGGCGGAAGGGCTGTACAAAAGCGGCGCCGTCGGGCTTACGCTGTCGACGACCGGGATAGCCGGTCCCGGCGGAGGAAGCGAAAAAAAGCCCGTCGGGCTTGTGTTTTTCGGTCTGTGCGACGGGAAATGTACAAAGACCTATAAATATGTTTTTTCCGGAAACAGAAACGACATAAGAAATAAGACGGCGGAGCAAGCTTTGGCGTTTATAGAACGGGGACTCAAAGATTTATAATAAAATTCGGGAGAAAAACAGCATGGAAGAAAAGAACAAAAAAGAAAAAGGCGAGCGTAAAATATTGGCGCCCGTCGCGCCTGAGGACAGAGCCGAGGCTTTGGAGCTTGCCATAAAAAGCATAGAGAAGCAATTTGGAAAAGGCGCCATCATGAAGATGGACGGAAAAAATGCCGTTGCTATAGACGTTATACCTACAGGTTGTATGACGCTTGACGCGGCTCTGGGCATAGGCGGCGTGCCGCGCGGCAGAATTGTCGAGATATACGGTCCGGAGTCGTCGGGAAAGACGACCGTTTCTTTGCACATAGTCGCCGAGGCACAAAAGAGCGGCGGAACGGCGGCTTTTATCGACGCGGAGCACGCTCTTGATCCGATATATGCCGAAAAGCTGGGCGTAAATCTTGAAATGCTTTACATAAGTCAGCCGGACAACGGCGAGCAGGGGTTGGATATTGCCGAGGCGCTTGTGAGAAGCGGAGCGCTTGACGTTATAGTCATTGATTCCGTCGCGGCTCTTACACCAAAAGCCGAAATAGACGGAGATATGGGCGATTCGCATATGGGACTTCAGGCGCGTCTTATGAGCCAAGCGTTAAGAAAGCTGGCGGGAGCCGCCAATAAGACGAAAACATGCGTTATATTTATAAACCAGTTGAGAAATAAGATAGGCGTAACGTACGGAAACCCGGAGGTAACGTCGGGCGGCAAAGCGTTGAAGTTCTATGCAAGTATGAGGTTGGACGTGCGCCGTACCGAATCTGTAAAGGACGGTTCCGAAGCCGTGGGAAACAGGACAAAGGTTAAAGTCGTAAAGAATAAGCTTGCCGCGCCTTTTAAAATCGCCGAATTTGATATAATATTCGGGCAGGGAATATCAAAAATAGCTTGCATCATAGACACGGCGATAGATACGGGGCTTATTGTCAAGAATGGTTCCTGGCTTAGCTACAAGGACGAAAAAATCGGACAAGGCAGAGAAAAGGCGATTGCTTTTTTAAAAACGCGCCCGGAAATATTGAGCGAAATAGAGTCTATACTCAGGTCAAGCTATACGAGTAAAGCCGAAAACGAAGACGAGGTCAAGGAAGAAGCTTCCCGGGAAGAGTAAATTTATGATAAATATAAAGGATGTAAATTTCATCACTTCGGCGGCGGACAAGGGCGGTTTTTTTCTTGATTCGCGCGTTCAGGTTGCCGTCGCGGGAAAGTCGAACGTGGGGAAATCATCGTTTATCAATATGCTTGTAAACCGCGGAAACGCCGCGCGGGTATCCGGCACGCCGGGGCGTACCAGATTGATAAATTTTTTTGATATACGCACGAACGGCGGGGATTTCGTCCTGACGGATTTACCCGGATACGGATACGCGAAGGTTTCGAAGGAACAAAAATCCGGTTGGGGAAAGCTTGTGGAGTCGTACTTTGAAACGGTAGCCGGCGTAAGCGTTTTTGTTCTTGTGGACATAAGGCATACGCCTTCGCCCGACGATATAAAGCTCATAGAATATTTGTATTACAAAACGCTGCCGTTTTATATCATAGCCAACAAGGCGGACAAGCAAAGCCGCGCTCAAAATCTCAAGTCCAAAAAGGTTATAGCCGACGCGTTTAAAGTGGGAGAAGACAACGTTATACTTATCTCGTCAATCAAAAAAACCGGTAGAGACGAGGTATTGGATATAATAGAGAAAATATTAAGTTAAAAGAGAGGAAGATTTTATGAAATGCATGTATTGCGGAGAAATGGAGAGTAAGGTGATAGACTCCCGCGTCAGCGACGACGGCACTATAATAAGGCGGAGACGCGAATGTATTAATTGTGCGAAGCGATTTACAACTTACGAAAAGATTGAACCGGTATCCGTTTACGTCATCAAAAAGAGCGGCAACAGGCAGCCGTTCGACGTCGCAAAAATAAGAGCCGGCATAATTAAGGCTTGTGAAAAGCGTCCCGTGCCCATAGGAAAAATTGAAGCTCTCGTCGCGGAAATCGAAAAAAGCGTGTATAACTCCTCCGAAAACGAGATACATAGCGTAAAGATAGGCGATATGGTTATGCAGGGGTTGAAGGAAATCGACGACGTCGCATATGTGCGCTTCGCTTCCGTTTATAGACAGTTCAAGGATATTAATACGCTTTTGTCGGAGATAAAGGACATCCTAAGCGCTAAAAATATAAAATAATCCGCGGGCGGATTTTATACATGCAAAAGTTTTTATATATGGGTTCGGCGGTCGAGCTACTGAGGTTTTTGGACGGAATATCGGGAATTCCTTACGCAAGGCTCAGAGCGTTGCTCCGAAAGGGCGAGATAAGAATTAACGGAAAAAAGGTTTATGAAAACCTCAAAGTAAATCAAGGTGACGAAATAATGGTATACGGAAATATTCAATTCAAACCGGTCGTCCTTTATGAGGATATAAATATCCTTGCCGTTTATAAGAGGAAGGGCATAAAAACCGATGGCGACGACGGCTTTTTGGGGCAAATGCGAAGCTACAAGGGCTATGAAAGCATCAGGCTATGTCATCGTCTGGATACGAATACCGACGGCATAGTCTTATTCGCAAAAGACGAGAGCGTCGAAAGAGAAATAGAATTTGCCTTTAGAGGGCATTTGGTGGAAAAGAAATATTTAGCGCTTGTCAACGGTCTTTATTCGTGCGGCGACGGCGTAAAAAGAGCCTATTTGAGTAAGGACGGAGAAGAGGGGACGGTTACGGTAAGCGGCGAATATTTCAAGGGAGCCGAAGAGATAGAAACGCGGTTTCAATGCGTTGAAAAGCTAAAAAACTTTGGTCTCTCGATACTTGATATTACGCTGATAACCGGAAAAACTCACCAGATACGCGCGCACCTGAAGTATCTCGGTCACTTTGTGATAGGCGACAGCAAATACGGCGACGACAGAATAAACCGAAAGTTTCACGCGTCTAAACAGCAGCTTACCTCATATAAAGTTTCATTCCGTTTCGGTGAGGAAAGTCCTCTCGAATATCTCAATGAAAAAAATATCGAATTGAAAGATCCAAGGTCGTTTATAAGGATTCCGGAAGAGATAGATATTTAACGCATATCTAAGGAGTGAGTTTTTTACGGTCTCTATCCGAGCGACAATCTCTGCTTGCGGCGCGTTAAATAGTTTGCTTTTTATACGTTTTTATAATATAATGGACGTGCCTTTTAGAGGCGCAAAGAAGCTGTTCCGCCAAAGGCGCGGAGATAAATAAAAAGAGGTACGGCATGGGAATATCCGGCATATTGAGTAAAGAATTTGGAATCAAAGAGGAATATTCAAAAAATATCATTGAGCTTATCGAAGCGGAAAATACAATTCCCTTTATAGCCCGATACAGAAAGGAAATGACGGGCGGAATAGACGACCAGGTTTTGAGAGAGTTTGCCGACAGGTTAGAATACCTTTTGAACCTTTTTAAGAGAAAGGAAGAGGTAAAAAAGAGTATCGAGGAACAAGGAAAATGGAATGACGAGTTAAAGGAAGCCCTTGAGAAAGCCGCAACAATGACCGAAGTGGAGGATATTTACAGACCGTATAAGCAAAAGCGCAAAACAAGAGCAAGCGTAGCCGTGGAAAAGGGGTTGCAGCCGTTAGCGGATATTATACTCGCGCAACAATTATACGAGGGCGATATCGAAGTCATAGCGGCGGAATACGTAAGCGAAGAAAAGGGCGTGAAAAATGTAAAGGAAGCGATAGACGGCGCTCGCGATATCGTCGCGGAAACAATTTCGGATAACGCCGAGCTTAGAAAGATTTTGAGGGAGTACCTTTTTGATTTCGGGCATATACGTTCAAAGCTTATAGAGGACGCGGACAAGGAGAAAGCGCCGACGTACGATATGTATGCCGATTACGCCGAAAAAATTTCGACAATCCCCAGCCACAGAATACTCGCCGTAAACAGAGGCGAAAATGAAAAATGCTTAAAGGTAAGCCTTGAAGCCGACGAAAACGCGATGCTTACGAGGATAGAACAAAAATTTGTCAAAGAAGGCAGCATAACCACTCATATAGTCAAAGAAGCCGCGGCCGACGGATATAAGCGGCTTATATTTCCGTCAATAGAGCGAGAAAACCGCAATGCCTTGACGGATCGCGCCAACGAGCAGGCGATAAAGATGTTCGAGGTCAATCTCCGTCCTCTGCTAATGCAGCCGCCGCTTAAGGACAAGACGATATTGGGCTTCGACCCGGCGTACAGAACGGGGTGTAAGATAGCCGTTATAGACAAGAACGGAAATTGTCTGGAAACCACGGTGGTATATCCTACGCCGCCTCAGAGTAAAATAGACGAGGCGCATGAAAAGCTCAAAAAGCTCATAGAAAAATACGGCGTCGACGTCATATCGATAGGAAACGGAACGGCGTCTAAGGAAAGCGAGATATTTGTCGCGGACTTGATAAAAAAACTCGGCAGACCCGTCGCGTATATAGTCGTAAACGAAGCCGGCGCATCCGTGTACAGCGCGTCTAAACTCGGCGCCGAGGAGTTCCCCGATTTTGACGTTTCGCTTCGAAGCGCCGTATCGATTGCGCGAAGGTTGCAAGACCCTCTTGCGGAGCTTATAAAAATAGACGTAAAAGCCATAGGCGTGGGGCAATATCAGCATGACATGCCGCAAAAGAGATTGACGGACGTACTTGACGGAGTTGTGGAGGGTTGCGTAAACAAGGTGGGCGTAGACGTAAATACCGCTTCCGTGAGTTTGTTAAAATACGTGGCGGGACTTAACGGCGCCATAGCCAAAAATATTATTGACAAAAGACGCGAAAAACCTTTTAAAAGTCGTTTGGAGTTTTTGAGTGTTTCAAAACTCGGGAATAAGGCTTTTGAGCAATGCGCGGGCTTTTTGAGAATACAAAACGGAAACAATATTTTGGATAATACCGGCGTGCATCCGGAATCATATCCCGCCGTGGAGAAGCTTTTGAAGCGTCTTGGGTATACGGACGCGGATATAAAGTCGGGAAATTTACAGGATATAGGCGACAGATTGCCCGAAGCGGAAGTAAAAAAAATAGCCGAGGAATGCGGTATAGGAGTGCCGACTCTCAGAGATATTGTCTCCGAATTGAAAAAACCGGGCAGGGATATCAGGGATTCTTTGCCGCCGCCGCTTTTGCGTTCCGATCTTATGAGTTTGGAGGATTTGACCCCGGGAATGGAGCTTACCGGGACGGTGAGAAACGTAATAGACTTCGGCGCGTTCGTTGATATCGGCGTGCATCAGGACGGTCTTGTGCATATTTCGCAAATTTCGAACAAATATATCAAGCATCCGTCGGAGGTTTTAACCGTCGGAGACGTCGTAAAGGTCAGAGTATTGGAAGTCGATTCAAAAAAGAAAAAAATATCATTGACGATGAAAATCGGCGCGCAGACGTCGCAAAAGAGCAAAGAACAAAGCGTAAGCGGATCTAAAAGACCCGAGTCTGATTTAAATTCTATGCTTGAAGGCTTGAAGAAAAAATTTAATTGAACGAGGATTATGGGAACAACTGTAAAATGTGATAAGCTTTTGAAATTCAAAGGCGTACAAAAGGACGACATAAAGGTTATAAGGGAAAAGCTAAAAGAACAAAGATACAGGATTTGCGATTATACAACGGGCGCGATATATATGTGGACGGAGTATTACAATTACGAATACTGTATTCATAAAGACACGTTGTTTTTAAAAAGCGACGATACGGAGGATAAGGGAGGTGTAAGTTTTGCGGTGCCGATAGGCGGATTGTCCTTGGACGAGGCGATGTCAACGCTTTTGGAGAACGCGGAAGCGATGGCTCTAAAAACCTTACGCATAAACGGCGCTCCGCGCTTTGCGGCGGAGTACATCGGAAATAAATACGGCGTTGAGATAATCAGAATGGAAAATGACGGAGACTATTTATATTCGGCGGAAGAACTCGCAACCCTTAAAGGGCATAAATACAACAAAAAAAGAAACAGGGTAAACCTCTTTTTAAAAACCTACGAAAATTATTCGTTCGAGCCGATAACGCGTGATAATATCGGAGAAGTAAAGAAGTTTTTTGAAAAATTCAAAAGCAATCAAAAGGAATCGAATATTTTTGCGGACTACGAAAACAATCATACGCAAATACTTTTGGATAATTTTTGGGATTTTGAATTATTAAGCGGCGTACTCTACGTCGACGGCAAGGTGGGCGGTTTTACGGCGGGGGAGATAATAGACGATACGCTTTACGTTCATATCGAAAAAGCCGATAAGGATTTGGAGGGCGTATACCAAATGATAAATTATTTGTTTTCCGGAGAAATCTATAGGAAGTACGGTGTTGCCTACATAAACAGAGAGGAAGACCTTGGCGACGAGGGATTGAGGCAAGCCAAGCTGTCATATCAGCCGGTGGAAATTTTGGATAAATACAGAATAATCATAGACGTAGACGGAATGCTATAGAAGGCGATTTTATCATTATGTAATTGCGCGGGTTTTCCGCTTAAAACGGAAGAGCAATGCGATATAAGGCGATATCAGAATTACGGCGTGTATTGCAGTAAGAAACCGCATCTTACGCGGCGGAGGCGTATCGCCGGTTTTGTTCCAATTTTTTGCGCGTCCGTACCGGATGCAAAAAAACCGATTTTAGTTCGTGAATTGAATATTTTATATATGCAGTATACAGATTTTCGTAAATTCCAAAAGTAAGAGCAACAGTGATACCAGTGTTGCAGTTAGTATTGGAAATGACGGCGGTTAGTATTGGAAGT
>JAISQX010000153.1 GCA_031273965.1 Clostridiales bacterium | reverse complement strand
TTAACTATTTTATGATATCGCGTTATTTTAAAATTTTTTTTCGATTAAAATAAACGCGTTTTCCGACTTTGACGTTTACAAAACGAATATCGGACTCGTAAAAATTAACGGCAGGTTTTTTCTTTCTCCCGCATCTCCCTCCGCCGCAAACCTGAGCCAGCCTTTTTTTAGCTCCACTAAAATATGCGCGCCGACGTCAAAACGCAATTCCTCGTTCAAAGCCGTTCCTTTCAGAACGACGCTCTTGGGCGCGGTTGCTCCATTGCAAAGTCCTTTTTGGATTTTCATATAAAAACTATGCTTTCCGCGGGATATTTCCGCTCCGAAAGCAAGAGGAGCTCCGTCGGCGTATAATTCCGCTTTCAAACCAAAAGCCAAATATGTGTCTCCGCGGCGGATTCCGTCTTTTAACGCTTCCGGCGTACACTCTTCGGCGCCTATGTAAGTGTTTATAAAATATTCTCTGTCCATAAGAGGCGTATGCCAGTCATAACCGTAAACGGCGGCGAGTCTAAAGCCCTTGCCGAGTAATTCGTCATACATGCGCTCGGAGAGTTTGTTCGCATCCGAATCGGGAAGTTCGTTTTGAGACCACACCTCGACGGCGGAAAAGCAATCAAATCTCTTTATCGGAAAATCCATATGGCACCCCGTGCCAACGGGCGAGCCTATACGTTTGGGATGAGCCAAAGTCAAAATCGCTCCCCTAATTTTAGCTTCCTCGGCTTTTTCGTCGATATTTTCCATGGTCAAACTGCGCCAGTCCACGACAAAATCGTCGTCGTGCAAACAGACGATATGCCCAAAAAACGTAGTCCACTCGATGCCCTTTATCACGACTACACGATTTTTTTCACCGGATTTTACCGCGTCGATAAAACCGGAAGCCGTATTGTGATCCGTCAAGGCGATAGCCGAATAACCCCTTTTTTGCGCGTTTTCCACCAAAGCTTCGGGCGTCATTGAACCGTCGCTGTGTATAGTGTGACAATGCAACTCAACCGGAAAATATTTTTTCATATGCGAATTTCCTTGTGTTTTCAGACGGCGACGCCGCAAATTATAAACAAACGAACCGGATTATCGATTGGCGCATAAAAGCGCAAGCCTTTATTCACATAATAAATCTACGGATAGATAAAAACAAACGCCCGATTGTTGCGCCAAAAAAGAAGTTACGACTATCGTCCATTCTCCTTCCTCAATTTTTATCGGAAAAAATCCCGGAGACGAGAAATCTTCGGATATTATGTGCTTTTGGCTTTCGCTATGCCTATGCGCGGCGCCCGCATATTTTCCGGACGGCGCATCTAACGATATCGTCAAAAGATTTTTGAGAGGCAGATATTTATCGATATCAATATTGCCGATATCCTTCGATTCGGGCATATATTTTTTTAACCCTTCATATAAAAGTTTTTTGGAATATTCTTTTTCCTGAATATTTTTTGGGGAAAAGCTAAAGCATATCTCCATGCGTTTCGCTCCGCCATTTACATAAAACGGAAATTTTATATGCTTGTTACTCTCGTCGACCGTCATTCTTTTCTCTAAAACCAACATAATAATTTTATTTCCTCTAAAGAATTTCCATGCAAGAATATACCCCTTTGTAATACGAACGTATCGTAATACTCTGCAAAGCGCCGTATCCGAGAATACTTCTCAAACTCGCAAACCTATTCCGCTTCAAACGGTTTTGAGATATTGTTTATCTCGTCGGTCAAAATCGAAATTTTTCCCTTGCTTTCGTCCAACTCTTTTAGACATTTTTTTGAAAGCGCGACGCCCTGATTAAAAAGTTCTATACTCTCGCTCAAATTGACGTTCGGATCCTCCAGTCTTTTTGTCAAAGATTCCAACTCGGCAATGATTTTTTCAAAATCCGTTTTCATACATTCATTCCCCCTTTATCCAAATCGTTTATATCATAGTTTATACACGTTATCTTGTTCATTGGCTTCCGTTTAACTTGGATGCCGGCAATACGATAAACCTAAAAACTTACTTATTTTAATACATGGCTTTATTTTATATATCCTTGTTTATTCCAAGGTATCTGCTCAAATCAAACAGACGCCACGGAACGCTTTCTTCCGGCGGATAAACGATAAAAACCATATTTTTTTTTGTCACGGGATGAGAAAACTTGAGAACCGCCGCCCAAAGAGCCAGATTATGTCCGGGACGGGCTTTTCCGTATCGGTGGTCTCCGAAGATCGGCGTACCGATTGTCGCGGTTTGCACTCTCGCCTGATGTCCTCTGCCCGTCAAAAGATTTATGGATAAGAGCGAAAGCGATTTATCTTGCGACGTCTCCAAAAGTTTATATATAAGCTCGGCCTTTTTTGCGCCGACCGTCGATTCGGGAACGGTGCGAACCACATTTTGTTCTTCGTTCTTCTGCAAAAAATGCGTCAACTTCGCACTCTTTTCCTTTGGAACGCCATCTACTACGGCAAGATACGTCTTTTCGAATTCCCCCTCGCGTATGCTTTCCGACAATCTCGCCGCCGCCTTGCTCGTCTTAGCAAAAACCATTACGCCGCCCGTCGGTCTGTCCAACCTGTGAACCAATCCCAAAAAAACGTTGCCTTCTTTTAAATACTTTTCTTTTAAATATTCTTTCAGAAGCGTAAGCATATCCGGGTCTTTTGATTCGTCCTCTTGCGACGGAACATTTTGAGGTTTGACTGCAACCAACAAATGATTATCCTCAAAAACTATCCGTATATCCTCTTTATTTATAGCCATTATAATCCTCTTATTTTATTTTGACTTGACCGATTTCAAGTACGTAATAAGAATTTTCGTTATCGTACCTAAAGCGCTGTTTACGCGTTCACATGCAAGTTATGGAATACGGTTAAGCCGCTTGCGCCGCATGGAAGAATTATTCCTTCCTCCGTAGGCAGCCCCACTTCGTACGCGTCAAACTCGGCGTTTTTGTAATCTCCAAAAATAAGCCGCTGAATATTTTTGAGAACGCCCGGCTGTAATCCGGTAGTGTAAGAATTTATCAAATGAAATAGCGGCTCGGCGCTCATAACTCCTCTCGTCAACTTGACTAACTCGTAAATATTATCCTCTATTTTCCACACCTCGTTATTCGGTCCGCGCCCAAAACTAGGGGGGTCCATAATTATCGCGTCATAACGCCTTCCGCGTTTTATCTCCCTGTTGACAAATTTTATGCAATCGTCTACTATATATCTCGCGTCGCCGTCCGAAAATCCGCTCAAAGCGACATTTTCCTTTGCCCTGTCAACCATAGCCTTAGCCGCGTCGACATGGCAAACGCTTGCGCCCGCAGAAAGACACGCGACGGTTGCTCCGCCGGTATACGCAAAGAGGTTCAGAACGCTTACGGGGCGTTTTGCGGCTTTTATAAGCGCTATAACAGCGCTCCAGTTTACCGCCTGCTCCGGAAAAAGACCGGTATGCTTAAAACCCATAAGTTTCAAGTAAAAACGTAAATTCCTCCATGACACCACAAAGTTATCCGGCATTTCCTTATTGAATTTCCATCCTCCGCCTCCGGTATTGTCGCGGATGTAATGCGCTGTCAGACCTTTGTATTCCACCAGATTTGTCCGTTCAGGCCAAATAATCTGAGGGTCCGGACGCAGTAGAATGAATTTCCCCCATTTTTCCAGCTTCATTCCGCCGCCCGTAGCGATAATCTTGTAATCCTTCCATTCGGTATTATATTTCATATTTTATTTGATTACCTTCAAAGATAATTCGACGTTAATACCGTTGACGTCCCATATCTTTTTATAGCCGTCGTCAAAAATGTCCTCTTTTACTTCGTCCGCGAGAACGTCTCCGTTGATTGCGCCGCTTAAAAATATGGAAACATATTCTACGCTTTTGGTCTTAAAGCCTATTCTTATATGATCGGTCACCTCAAAACCGGCTTCCTTTCTCATCGACTGAATTTTGCTGACAATCTCTCTTATGTTTCCCTCTTCGATAAGTTCGGCGTTCATATTAGTGTCCAAGATAACCGTTAAAGTTCCGCCTGATTCCGCGACGAATCCTTCTTTATTTAACGGCGCTATCAAAAGATCACTTTCTCTAAACTCCGTCGGCCGACCGTCAAAAACACCTACATATACCCCGTCCCTTTTTAAAGCGGCAACCACGTCGTAAGCGTTTAAAGACGCAAGATATTCTCTCAAACGTCCTATACTGCCGCCAAATTTCGGACCTAAGACCTTTAATTGAGGTTTTATATCATAGTTTAGGAATTTTTCGTCGTTTACTATCGCCGAAAGCTTTTTTACGTTAATCTCGTCTTTGACAAGCTCCTCAAGCTCTTCGCTCAATTCAATTTTTTCCGCGGTATTTTTAATATACAATTCGTTCAGCGGTTGCCTGTTCTTTATGTTAGCCTTACTTCTGCACATACGCGCAAGCTCGACAATTTCAAGGACATAATCCATTCCGTCCTCAAGAGCTTTGTCCGTATAATTGCCGTCATACTTCGGAAAGTCGCATAGATGCACGCTTTCGGGTGCGTCCTTATAAAAGTTTACGACTATATTTTGATAGATTTGCTCCGCGATAAACGGCGTGAACGGCGCTATAAGCTTTGAAAGTTCGCTCAAAACCGTATACAAAGTCATAAACGCGGCTTTTTTGTCCTCGGTAAAATCGCTTCCCCAATATCTCTCCCGCGAACGCCTTATATACCAGTTACTCAATTTGTCGGTAAACTCCTGTATGCGTCTGGCGCTTTCGGTTATCTTGTATTCGTTTAAATTATCGTCCGCATATTTAATGAGAGAATGCAAATTGGCAAGTATCCATTTGTCCAAAAGCGAAAGCTTGCAATCCTTGATATCAAATTTTGAAGGGTCAAACTTATCTATTTCGGCGTAAAGCACATAAAAAGCATAGACATTCCACAGAGTGCCCATAAATTTTCTTTGCGATTCGCCGACGGCGTCGCCGTAAAAATTCGACGGTATCCACGGAGGACTGACGGTATAAAAATACCACCTCACCGCATCCGCTCCCTGCTTGTCCAAAACCGTCCAAGGGTCTACGACGTTACCCTTGTGTTTGCTCATTTTTACGCCGTCTTTGTCATTTATGTGTCCCAAAACTATACAATTCTTGAACGAAGGCTTATCGTCAAACAACAAAGTGGAGATAGCCAAAAGCGTATAAAACCATCCTCTGGTCTGATCTACCGCTTCGCTTATAAAATCCGCGGGATAACGTTTTTCAAATATTTCTTTATTGCTAAAAGGATAGTTCCATTGAGCGAAAGGCATCGAGCCGCTGTCATACCAACAGTCGATTACTTCCTTTGTCCTCTTAAACGTTCCTCCGCAATCGCATTTAAACATAACGGAATCGACATAGGGCTTATGCAACTCTATATCCGTATTTTTACCGGAAAGCTTGATAAGCTCGGCTTTGCTTCCCACGGCGTGTTGCTTGCCGCATTTATCGCAAACCCAAATAGGCAACGGAGTTCCCCAATATCTCTCTCGCGAAAGACTCCAGTCCTGTACGTCGTCTAAAAAATTACCCATTCTGCCGGTGCCGATGCTCGCGGGTATCCAGTTTATAGAGGCGTTATTTTTCATCAATTTTTCTCTTACTTCGGTCATTCTTATAAACCAGCTTGACCGCGCGTAATAGAGTATCGGCGTGTCGCAACGCCAGCAAAAAGGATAGCTATGCTCATACATAAGCTCCTTAAAAAGCAACCCTTTTCCCTTTAATATGGCTATGATGACTTTATCCGCGTCCTTTGCGAACATGCCGGCTATATCCGTCGCCCGGTCTACAAAGTTTCCCCTTTCGTTCACCATCTGTACAAACGGAAGCTTATACGCCTTTCCGACGTCCGAGTCGTCCTGCCCGAACGCGGGCACTATATGCACTATTCCCGTACCGTCCGAAAGCGTGACAAAATTTGCGCACGTCACAAAATAAGCTTTTTCTTTTGCCTGCGTATCATAATCAAAAAGCCTTTCATATTCACTGTACTCGTAGTCCTTACCTTTTTTCGTTTCCTTAATTTTGTAAGAACCCTCTTCAAATAACGAAGGAATCAAAGCCTTTGCAAGAATATAATACTCTCCGTTCGCCTCTATTTTGGAATACTCTTCGTTTGGATTCACACAGAGCGCGACGTTTGAGGGCAAAGTCCAAGGCGTGGTCGTCCACGCAAGGAAATACTCGTTAACGGCTCCCTTGACTCTGAATTTGACAAAGACGGATTTTTCCTTTACGTTTTTATAACCCTGCGCTATTTCGTGCGAAGAAAGAGCCGTACCGCAACGCGGGCAATATGGCACTATCTTATGCCCCTTATATATAAGTCCCTTATTGAATATCTCTTTCAAAGACCACCAGACCGATTCGATATAGCCGTCTTGATAAGTTATATAGGGATCGTCCATGTCCATAAAATAACCGACTCTGTCGCTCATTTTTTCCCATTCGCCCTTATATTTCCAAACGCTTTCCTTGCATTTTTTTATAAAAGGCTCGACGCCGTATCGCTCTATATCGGATTTTCCGTCCAGACCCAAGCTTTTTTCAACTTCTATTTCTACAGGCAGACCGTGAGTATCCCAACCCGCCTTTCGAAGCACGTTGTAACCTTTCATACTCTTATAGCGCGGTATGATATCCTTTATGACGCGCGTCAAAATATGCCCTATATGCGGTTTTCCGTTAGCCGTAGGCGGTCCGTCGTAAAAGGTAAACTCGGGCTTTCCCTCTCCCTGTCTTACCGTTTTTTTAAAGATTTCTTTCTCTTTCCAAAATTTTAAAACTTCCTCTTCCCTTTCACAGAAGTTCATATCGGCGGAAACTTTTTTGTACATAAATTCCTCATCTTGATTACAATATTATCTATTATATAGAAAACCCAAAAAAATGTAAAGTAAATTTCGTATGAACAAATCTCATCCGAATAGTATTGGTCGTAAAAAAACTGCCTCTCTATGATATATTAAGCAAGCCGCAACGCTTCCTTACGTTAAAATAATTATACCATATTTTTATAAAATAGTACATCGTTTAGTCCGCTTAAAACAAAAAAGCCCGAAGGGTTGTTGCGCCATGCTCAAAGCCGTCCGCGCCGTTGTCTAAGGGCTCCTGATATTTATTGCCGAGAATACGTTGACGATTTACGAACGGGCAAGCTTTATTCTTCTTTCTCCACCAATTTCTTTATTCTGGGCGCGGCAAAATAATCAAACGGCGTGGCTATAACAACTTCAAAAACCATTTTTACGGCGTAACCGCTAAGTATCATAATAAAAATTTCACGAACACCGAGAGTGAAAGCCCATGCGATTACGGTAAATATAACCGTATCGGCTAAAGCGCCCAAAGCCGTGCTTCCTATCGTGCGTGCAAAAAGCCATTTATCGCCCGTCAATTTTTTTATCCAAATCAAAGACGCGGCGTTGAGTAACGAGCCGACTATATACGCGATGAATGACGCCGTCAAAATCCTAATATTATAAGAAAACAGCGCGTTATAAGCAAGAGCAAGCGCGTCGTTCGGGTCTGCGGAAGGCAAAAACGTTCCAACCAGAGCAAACACCGCAAAGAATAGGTTCGCTGCAAAACCCAATAATATCACGCGCCGC
>JAISQX010000149.1 GCA_031273965.1 Clostridiales bacterium | reverse complement strand
AAAAAATCCGCTAATATTAGCTCTGGTATGCTGCATGTATATGTGGTCGAGCATTACGGTAATAATGCAAGTGGTTTATTTTAAGATTACCAAAAAACGTATTTTCAAGATGTCGCCCTATCATCATCACTTAGAGTTGAAAGGATATAAGGAAAGTAAAATTGCCGTAATGTACGCCGTTATAACGATAATATCGGGAATTGTATCCATAATAAGTATCATAATGAACTTAAATTAAGGTATAAAAAAAATCGCGCTTAAACGAATAAAATATCCTCGTTGCTTTTATTTTTACGCTCAAAAACGCATATTCGGACAGGTTGTTTCAGATTCGACTTTATCGCATGTGTATCGTGCGTTGAGTATTACACAATGGCATGTTTTATATAGTATTACATGCATATTTTTGCATAATTTTCAAAGAAATACTGTACAAATATAAAAAATTATGTTATAATAAAACAAATGACATGTGTATCTCGCATAGCCGCAAATAATCAATGCCATAAGCGAATGCCCGTGTTTTTTTAGAAAAGTTAAAGAGAGGTTAATAACTATGGCTGTAATGTTTTGCGATTCTAATTGCGAACTTTGGTATGATAAGGCGAAAGCTTTGGATCTAAAGGTTATAAAAATGCCTTATACGCTTGCGGGAAAAGAAGAATACTACGATTTGGGAGAAAATACGGATTTTAAAAACTTTTACTCCGAAATGAGAAGCGGCAAAATGCCGTCGACTTCGGCTTTGAACGCCGAAAATTATAAAGAATATTTTGAACCGTACTTTAAAGCGGGCGAGGATATTTTATATGTATCTTTTTCCGACCAGTTGTCCGCGACGTTCAGTTTTATGGATATGGCGGTTGAAGAGCTTAAAGCGAAGTATCCCAATGCAAAATTTACCAGGTTTGACACCAAAGGTATATCCATGACCGCGGGGATTCAGGTGTATCTCGCCAAAAAATATATGGACAGCGGAAAAACTGCGGATGAAACCGTGGAGTATTTAAAGGAAATTACAAAGCATATTTTTGCGGAATTTGTCGTTGACGATTTGAAATATTTAAAGAAAGGCGGCAGAGTATCCGGTCTACAGGCGGCTATAGGCACGCTTTTGAATTTTAAACCGATTCTTAAAGTTACGGAAGAGGGAAAGTTGGTTAACACCACAAGAGTCAACGGCAGAGTTAAGGCTTTGACGCATTTGGCGACTCAAATAAAAGAAAAAGGACAAGACGTAGAGAAGTATCCTATTATTATAGTGCACGCCGATTGCGAAGAGGAAGCGCTGAAACTCAAAGATAAGATAAAAACCGAGCTTGGCGCCGACAATTTGGACATTTGGATACAATATGTGGGACCGGTTATCGGAGCGCATTGCGGACCCGGAACGATTGCTTTGATTTTCTATGCCGTTAGCAGATAATAAATATAAGTTTGATTTGGACGATATGAAAAGTGAAATGTATTATACGCTGAATTTATGCGGTCTTACGCGGCGGCTGCCGCTTTGCCGCATAAACGAAAAACTTATGATAGCGGCGTTCAATATGCTTGGGGACAACGAGTTGACGGAAGCCGCCGCTTCAAGCGCTTATGATTTAATAAAGGACGTCGATTTTGATATGTTGGTTACGGCGGAGTGTAAAGGCATCGCCTTTACGCAAGCCGTTTCAAGATTGTTTTTTGAGAGAAAAGCGCAAAAATATTTCGTCGTCGCAAGGAAATCTCATAAGTTGTATATGAACGAACCCGTTTGCGTATCCGTAAATTCCATAACGACGGAAAAGTCGCAGACTTTGTGGCTGTCCGGGGACGAGTCCAAAAAGTTAAAGGGCAAAAAAGTCATAATAGCCGACGACGTTATTTCGACCGGTGAAACCGCGCGCGCTTTACGTTTTTTGCTTGGAAAAGTCGGCGCCGTCGTCGCGGGGGAGCTGTGCGTGCTTGCCGAGGGCGACGCCTTTGAGCGCGAAGGCATATATTATCTGAAATATTTGCCGATTTTTGACGACGTCGGTACGCCGATTGAGCGTCGGCAACAATAGCTTTTTGTGTTTTTTTATACTTTTTTTGAATTTCGCTTGTAATTATATCGTGTTGTATGATATAATAATCTTATTATTTTCTATTGTTTATAAAAAATTAACGGAGGTCTTTATTAGCTATGGATGTTACTACAAAAGCCGGTATCAATCTGCATGCGGTACTCAGGAATATGCAAGAGTTATGCGCAATCGACGAAGCCGCGTCGGCGGTCGTAAAGGGAAAAAAAATTACGGTAAAATTTACCGTTAAAGGTTGCGAGCCTATGGCGCTTGCTTTTAACGACGGCAAATGTACTTATCTTCGCGGCGAAGCTTTGAACGGTGAAGCTTTGAACGGCGCTTTGAAGCTATATTTTTCTTCACCGGAAAAATTTAATAAGCTTGTGGACGGCGGAAACGTTATTCCCATGTTTAATATCGGAGGTATTCCAAAGTTAAAATTTGTACTTAAAGACTTTGGCGTAATATCCGACAGGCTTTCTTATTATCTGCAACCTAAGCCCGAAGAAGCCGAGGAGTTGCTCAAAAACAAAAAATATTTTGAGATAAGCACGACGCTTTTGGCTTATACGGCTTTTCATGCCCTTGCCGAAATCGGCAACACCGACCCCGTGGGCAAGGAAGTGGCGCATAGGATTGGCGAGGGCAAAATAAATATAGAAGTAGTCGACGGACCGGCGGTGGCTATTATAGTAAAAGAAGGGCGCTTGACCGCAAAAATAGGTTTGGAACCGGATCCCGGCGCAAAAATGGTATTTAGCAATCTTGAGATAGTAAACCGGGTCTTAAGCGGAAAAACCGACGCGTTCAGCGCGATGGGCGCGGGACTGTTCAATATAAGCGGACGTATTCACTTGCTTGACGAGATGAACAAATTACTGTCCTTAGTTTCAAAATATTTAGGTTGATTTTTTTGGAGGAATGATAAATTATGGATAAGACATACAGCTATACAAAAAACAGATTACTTTTTAACAGAGCGCTAAAAGTTATACCCACGGGCGTTCACGGACATTTGGGGCCGTCCAACGGCTGCTCGATACCTGTGGAATATTTTCCTATTTTCTCTCAAAGAGCAAAGGGAACTTATTTTTGGGATGCGGACGGCAATAGATTTATAGATTATATGTGCGCGTACGGACCGAATATTTTGGGTTACTGCGACGAGGACGTCGATAAAGCGGCGATAGCTCAATTAAGAAAAGGCAACTGTGTAACCATGCCCGACGAGGTTTTGGTGGATTTTGCGGAGCTTTTGACCGATACGGTAAAAAAAGACTGGGCTTTCTTTTGTAAGAACGGCGGCGACGTCACCAGCCTTGCCGTAATGACGGCGAGAGCCGCGACGTCAAGAAAGAAAATCGTCATGGTAAAGGGCAACTATCACGGCGTGGCGCCTTGGACACAAAAAATAGGCTATGCCGGAGTCATAGAGGAAGATATTTCAAACAATCTCTATGTACATTGGAATGACGTAAAGGAGTTTGAAGACCTGATAAAGCAATATCCCGGACAGATTGCCGCGTTTATATCCACGCCGTATTTTCATCCGGC
>JAISQX010000088.1 GCA_031273965.1 Clostridiales bacterium | reverse complement strand
CTTTTGAGATAAATTTTGACCTTTTTGTGCCTTAGGGCGTAGCGGAGCTACGTTAAAAGGCGCAAAAGACAGAATTTAACCAAAATGATGCCGCAAAAAATAAAGCTACAAGGTTGCGGTTAATTATTCCGCAGCCTCAATATGCGGTTTTACTTTTTTCACTGCTTTTCGCTTATCTGCCTTTGCAGGTCTCTCTTTAGGTCTCTTTCTTTTAGAGTCTTTCTCTTATCATGCAGCTCCTTACCCTTGCAAAGTCCTATTTCCAACTTTACGAGAGCGTCTTTGAAATACAGCCTAAGCGGTACTATGGTATATCCCTTTTGGTCGGCCTTTCCTCGGAGCTTGTTTATCTCGTTTTTATTCAAAAGCAATATCCTATCCCTCTTGGCGTCGGGATTGAAATGGCTGCCCTTATCATAGGGCGCGATGTGCGCGTTAATTAAACGCGCGGTCGTACCCCTTATAAAGACAAAGCTATCGTTGATATTAACGTTCCCTTGCCTTATCGACTTGACCTCGCTCCCGACAAGCATAAGCCCGGCCTCGTAGGTCTCCTCGACAAAGTATTCGAAATACGCTTTTTTATTTACGGAAATCGTCTTTTCCATATTGATCCTTGAATTATATCCGAAACCTTTATTTGCGCTCCGCCGCCGTTCCTATTTCTCTAAGTTTAACTATTATATCGTCGGCTTTTTCCGCGTCCATTTCAAATACCGGCGTTCCGACAGCTTCTATTCTCGCGCGAGCGTCATACTTGGATATATTGAGTTCCTTTGACAACAACTCTACCGTTCCATATTTATCCTTTATCTCAGCTATGCTTATAGATACTGACTTATTGTCCGCCAAAGAAATATTTGACTTGCCGGCGGCGGAATATTCCACGCGCGGAACATATGCGTCCTCGGGTATATATGCGGTCGGCGGAACGTACGCCGCTTCGGGTCTATATGCGGTCGGCGGAACATACGCCGCTTCGGGTCTATATGCGGTCGGCGGAACATATGCGTCCTCCGGTTGATAACCGTCGGGCGCCGCATAGCTCTCCGATAAAACGCCGGTCTTTATATCCGCATATGTCATAGAAGTTTCTCCGCTTGCGTTCACGGATCCGTCGCTTACGCTTGTCAAACCGTCCTTTATATCCGTAGCCATTTTTCTGTGCGCGTTATGTTCCTCGGTAAGAGTCGGCAATGCCGCTTGATAATCCCAATCCTCCGACGGCTCCGTCTTTTTAGGTATATTTACTCCGATTATCGGCTTTATCTCTTTAATTTTTTCGGCGCTTTTATCATCATATTTGGAACCGTCTTTTTTTTCCGGATATATCTGTTTGCCGTTTTGATGTATTGCCTTAATTATAACCGCTCCGTAGGACGTATACGCAACCTTTATAGGTTTTTCCAAATAGTATTCCACATCGGAAAAAATAAGCCATTCCGTGACGTCGCTTTTTAATATATCGGTTCCTTCCGGACGGTACTCAAAAAAAATCCTCCGCTTTTTAGCGCCGTTACCGCTGCCGCCCACATTCCACGCGGGCGGAAATTTTTCTTCTATTTTTACTACGGTACCGTCTACAAGTCTTCCGGTATTGGAGATATTATGAGCTTTTAACACATAAATGACCGGCTTAATAACCGACACCAGCATAATTCCCCAGCCTATAAACAGAATAAACCATGAAATAGACATCATTATTATTGAACCGACTAAAGCGCCGAAGCCGGCGACTATAATGGTTTTCAAAGACCAGGTGCCCGTCTCCGCATCTCTTTTTATATTCATGTCTTAAAAGCCCTCCCTTAAAATTTATATGAGGAACGTCTTCGAATAATTATATATCAAAACCATTTTATAGTCAAGCATAAAAAAATACGGGAACAAAACGCCGGATAAAAGCGCGCCGTTCCCGTACGGTTACTATACAATATCAAAAACGACGTTTACTTCAATGTCGGAATAATTCCTCTTACAAAATCTAAGCCGTCCAAATTCCAATATCTCTCGTCAAAGTCCAAACTGCTTATAAACAATTGCTTAGCCGTGAGGTGCCATTCGGTAATCGAATTTTCGTGCCTGTTTACTTGCGCGGGACCTACGGTTTCAAAAGTTTGTTTAAAATAACGACACACCGTCGCCGTAGTAACGGGTCTGCCCGCGGTATTGCCGGTTATGCTTCCCGCATAACCGCGCCCGTTTTCGGTTTTTACCGTTATATTTCCTGAGGCGAACATTCTCTCAAGCCTCATGACGTTTGATAGGCTACCGCCTTTGTAATAGCCGGCTATTCCGCCCGCATAAGCGCTTTGATTAACCGATTCCGACGTAACGTCTCCGACCGCAAATATTCCGTCAATCATGTGGATGTTGGTGTATCCTATAACGCCGCCCGCATAAGCGTTTCCGGTCGCCGAAGTAGCTTTGACAGCGACTTTCGCCGTCGAATACGATCTCGCCAAATAATTATATTTCGCTTCCGCAATATCTTCGCTCTTCCCTATAAGCCCTCCCGCGTATACGTCGCCCGCCGCGCTTTCGACAATTATAGAGCCTGAGCTATACAATCCCGCCAGCATTCCCGTATCGGCGGAACCCGGATTACTATACCCCAAAAGTCTTCCAACCACGGCTCCGGCATAAACGGCTTTGGACGCGACAACCGAGATACGCGCGTTCGTCACGCCTAAATTTTCTATACGGGCAATCCCGTCAACCGCTCCAAAAAGTCCCAAATATCCGTCGCCCTCGGCTTCTATGACAAAATTTGATATCTCATATCCCCGTCCGTCAAACTTCCCCATAAAAGCGTGCGCGCCGTTCCCGACGGGCGTCCAATCGGCGCCTCTTAAATCGATATCCCCGCTAAGCGCGTAATTGCCGTACGACAAATCTTCGTTTCCATTATTGACAAGCTCCGCAAGGTATGCAAGCTCTTCCGCATTGCTTATAATATACGGGTCTTCGTATATCCCCGTTCCGGAAGCGAAGTTATCACCGGTCAAAACGGATTCTCCGCGTTTACCGTCGTCGGTATAAACCGCCCTCAACTCTATATCCCTTGGAGGCATATTAAAGCCGTATATTAAGTTTGAGCTTCTCAAAATATCGCCCTCGTACCAACCTGCAAAGTACAAGTCGCTTTCAATCGTCGCGTTTACGGAGGTCTGCGTATCCGTGGCGCAATTTTGGTTCGGAAATGAAATCTCGCCGCCGGGCGTTTGTTTTTTTGCAGTTAATCTATATATGTTCGCGTTAAACGCGGCTTCAAGCACGATATTCGAAGTTATCTTCGTTTCGAGATCAAACTCTCTCGTCATGTCGCCGTCATAAAACCAGCCGATAAACGTATAGCCGTCCTTGGCGACATACGGAACTACGGTTTTTTCGCCTTTTTTCACTTCGAACACCCACTCGGCAACCCCGTCCTTTACAAACGTAACGGTATATTTTTCTTTTGAAAAAAGCGAATTGATAAAGTTGCACGACGACAAAATCGACGTCGCCAAAATACAGACCAACGCAACGCTTAAAACCTTTTTTGTTTTGCTCATAAATTCTGCTCCTTTGCAATAATATCGGTTATTGTTATTATACCATACCGACATCTCATTGTCAATACCCGATTCTTTTACTTTTCCATAAAGATAGAACTTGCGCATAAGAAGAATTGAGTTAAGCGAGAGAATTAAGATGACGGACATAAAGCCGCGCGTTTTCCATTTTAGACCATTTCACGCTTACCGCCCATTTCGGCATGTGAGAGTATGTGAATCTCTAATTCGATATAAAACAAAAACTTTTTAAGAACGAAAAACATAAAAATAGTAGAACTGTGAACGGCTTTTGGAACGCGCCGGCATAGCATAATTTGCGCGGGCTTTATTGATATGCGAACTGCGTGACTTTAAAAAATAACCATAATACCGCCTACGGCTAACAAAATTAAGCCGAATACGGATTTTAAAACGAATTTCTCTTTTAGTATT
>JAISQX010000082.1 GCA_031273965.1 Clostridiales bacterium | reverse complement strand
TGTCTCGGTAGCGCCTACGCCCGCCAGAGAAAAGACTTGGGAACAAGCGCAAAAATGCAACGGTCTTATAAAAGAATATTGCGATGCGGAGAGTTATTTGCATTTTATAGATTGTACCGACGCGCTTTTGAACGGCGATAAAAGCTTAAAGAGGGAAATTTATAAAGGCGACAATTTGCATTTTAACGAAAAAGGCTATGAGATATGGAAAAGCGTTATAGCTCCGATATTGACAAGCGAATTATAAGACGCGAATACGGTAGAGCGATAATAGGCGAAAATTTTTCGGAATGTCCCATAAGCGATAAAATCTTAATAAAAAATATCGCCGCGCGTCCCGTGCCTTTTCAGGGCTTACGCATTTTAATGCGTAAGCCCTGATATCTTTTTTATATACTTTCCGATTAAATTGACAAAACTCTTCCTTTGGCTTATAATTAATTAAACTATCAATAAATGCAAAAATTTTAAGGAGATTTTTTAATGCGTACGCATAATTGTAACGAGTTAAGGGAGAGCGATGCGGGGAAGAACGTAAGATTGGAGGGTTGGCTACAGGGCGCGCGCGATATGGGCAATATTATTTTTGCCACGGTGCGTGATTTTTACGGCGTAACTCAGGTGACCGTTGAAAGCGAGGAATTGAAGGCGGAGTTAAGGAAAATACCCAGAGAATCGACGGTAGCGGTTGAGGGAAAGGTAGTTTTGCGCTCCGCCGCCAACAACCAAATCCCCACGGGGCTTATAGAGATAGAACCGACAAGTATCGAAATACTCGGAAAATGCTCGGAGCAGCTTCCTTTTGAGGTGTTAAATTCGTTGCAATCAAAGGAGGAGACGCGGCTCAAATACCGCTTTTTGGATTTGAGAAATCCCGCCGTGCGCGATAAAATAGTGCTTAGATCAAAAGTCGTTTCGGCGCTCAGGGCAAAGATGACAGAGAGAGGTTTTTTAGAGATAACGACGCCTATCCTCACAAGCTCTTCGCCGGAAGGCGCGCGGGACTATATCGTTCCGAGCAGGGTTCATCCGGGGAAGTTTTATGCGTTGCCGCAAGCGCCGCAGATATTTAAGCAGATACTTATGACGTCGGGTTTTGACAGATATTTTCAGGTGGCTCCTTGTTTTCGCGACGAGGACGCCAGAGCCGACAGGTCGCCGGGAGAATTTTATCAGCTTGACATAGAGATGGCGTTTGCCTCTCAAGAAGAGGTTTTCTCGGAATTGGAAGCCGTATTGCCGGAGATTTTCAAGCGTTTTTCCGATTGGAAGGTTCCGGACGGAAAATTTCCTAGAATAACCTATAAGGACGCGATGAATGACTTCGGCAGCGATAAGCCGGATTTGAGGAATCCGCTAAGAGTCAAAGACGTTTCAAAATTCTTTGACGGTTGCGCATTCTCGGAACTTAGCGGAAAGACGGTAAAAGCCGTTGTCGTAAATAACTTTTCCGGAACGAGAAAGCAGATAGACGAAACGGTTTCTTATATGGAAAAGAATGAAGAAAAGCTGTATTGGTTCAAGACCGACGCGGAAAATAAGTTAAGCGGCGGGATAGCGAAGTTTCTTACCGAAAAAGCCGAAGAAATAATAAAAGCGCTCAACTTGTCTCCGAGCGCCTTTGTCGGAATTGTGGCGGGTAAAAAAGGAAGAATAGAAAAGACGGCGGGACTGCTCAGAAACCGTTTGGGGGAAATTGGGGATTTGTATGAAAAAAACGTTTATAGGTTTTGTTGGATAGTCGATTTTCCGATGTACGAGATAGGCGAAGAATCCGGCAAATTGGAATTTTGTCATAACCCGTTTTCCATGCCGCAGGGCGGACTAAAGGCTTTGAACGAAAAAGACCCTTTGGATATTTTAGCCTATCAATACGATATCGTCTGCAACGGTATAGAGCTTTCGTCCGGCGCGGTCAGAAATCATATTCCGGAGGCGCTTGTCAGAGCCTTTGAGATAGTCGGATTGGACGAGGACGTGGTGGCGAATAAATTCCCCGCGATGTACAACGCTTTCAAATTCGGCGCGCCTCCGCATGCGGGGATAGCCCCGGGCGTGGACAGAATGGTAATGCTCCTTGCGGGAGAACCTAATATACGCGAAGTAATAGCTTTTCCGATGAACAAGAACGCGCAAGACCTGATGATGGGAGCGCCCGGAGTCATAGAAAAGAAGCAGCTGGACGAGGCGAATATAAGGTTGAAAGAATAGGTTTTGCGGCTTGCGCATTTTCATGCGTGAGCCTTGTTGTTTACATGAGGTTTGGGAAACCGGATGTTTTATTCCGGTTTTTCCGGCGTTATAAGCGCGGCTATGATATAAGCCAATATACCGGTGCCAAAGGTGCAAACCGCCGCTATGCAGAGGATGCGGACTAACGTCACGTCTATATTAAAGTATTCGGCTATGCCGGCGCATACCCCGAATATTTTTTTGTTTTTACTATTTTTATAAAGTTTTTTTTCCGGCATTTAGGTTGCTCCCCATTTTATTTTTATTATATGCTTAATCAAAATTTTATTATGCGCAAACGCTTGACGGCAAACCCGTAAAAAAGCGTCGAGTCGAATTAATTTATCGCTAATAAGAGGAAAATCTTTGATTACGCTATTAGCGCGACTTACGTGTGAAATAAGCGGACTCGGAAGGGTTTTTAATTTGAGTCGCATATTTATTTACATTTTATTTGTAATATGATATAATACCCAATATCTTTTTATTTAAAGCTAATATAAAAAGCGTCAAAGCTTGCTTTTTTATATTATTACACGGAGATGAGGATTATGTCAAGCAAAAAGTCGTTAAATAGACCGAGTTTTCCGGTTAGAGTGGTTATAACGGCGGGGATGCCGAATGGGAATAAGCCTTTGCACATAGGTCATGTGGGCGCCATATTCCTTTGGGCGGATGCGTACGCGCGGTATATGAGGGATAATATAGGCGATAAAAATGTCATTTTTGTTTCGGGGACGGACGGGTTTGGCTCCGTAGCCGAGGAAAAATACAGAAAATTAAAGGAAAACGGGGAGTATACCGGCTCGCTGTCCGACTATGTGAAGGGTTATCACGAGATACAAAAGGCGACGCTCAAAAAATACGATATTTCATTGAATCTTTTCGCCGCGTCGTGTTTCGGAAAATCCTATGAACATCACGAACGCATGTCGGCGTTTTTTTTCGATAGTATGCTAAAGAGCGGCTATATGGAAAAAAATGATACGGAGCAATTTTATGACAGCGAAGCCGATATGGTGTTGAACGGCAGGCAGGTTGAGGGCAAATGCCCCATAGACGGGTGCAAATCTGAAGTAGGCTATGCGGACGAATGTTCTCTGGGGCATCAGTATTCGCCGTCGGAGCTTATAGACCCTATAAGCGTCTTGACAAAAAAAACTCCTCAGATGAAGCTTGTGTCCAATTATTATTTGAAGCTGGAAGCTTTTCGCGAGGATATAAAGGCGTGGTGCGACGAGTTGGAAAAAGAGGGGAAGTCGCGTAAGTTCATGATAAGGGATATGCGCGATTTTCTTCAGCCTCCGATGCTTTTTATTTCGGAGACGGCAAAGGACGAATTGGATAAAATAACGGACGGCTTACCCGAACACGCTTATATGCATGACGAAAGGAATAAGCGCGTTCAATTAAAATTTAAATCCGTGGAGTTGAGAGACAAAGCTTGCGCGGTCTTAAAAGCTAACGCCATAAGATATCGCTCAAATAAAACTCTTGCGCCGTTCAGAATATCCGGGAACGCCAAGTGGGGCGTACCGCTGCCAAAGACGCCGGACGGCGCGACGGAGGGCTTGACCTTTTATGTATGGCCGGAGTCTCTTTGGGCGCCGATATCCTTTACCGACACATACCTAAACGGCGAGGGCAAGCGCCGCGGCGAGGGTTCCGATTGGCGTGACTGGTGGTGCAAAAAGGACGCGAAGGTAGTGCAGTTTATAGGCGAGGACAACGTTTTCTTTTATTGCCTTGCCCAAACGGGCATGTTCCTTGCCGCACAGGGGCAAAATTACGGTATAGAACCGCGGGACGGCAAGCTTAATTTATCGTACGTCGTCGCAAATAAACATCTTTTAGTAGGGAGCGTAAAAGCCTCGAGCAGCGGCGCGAATAAGGCGCCGACGGCGGATAGCTTGCTTGATTATTATACAGTCGAACAACTCCGAATGCATTTTTTGGGACAGGGAATAGGTCAGACGACGGCAAATTTTCGTTCAAAAGTTTTTTCGCCGGATGAATTTGAAAAGAGCGGAGACCCCGTGCTCTTGCAGGGTAACGTCCTGACCAATATATTTAACAGAATAGTCCGCTCCGTGTTTTATTCTTTGCAGCAATATTTTGACGGCAAGTTACCCGATAAGGACGTTTCCGAGGAGGTTTTGGGCGAAGCGATCGAAGCGTTGGAAAAATATGAGAATTATATAAATAAATACGAGTTTAACAATGTCGTAAGCGTTGTGGACGGATACTTCAGAGCCGCCAATCAACGATGGGCGGAGAAGTCTCGCAATGCGGACGAGGACCGACGGGCGGAGCTTATCACGGATACGATTCATGTGATAAAAACCGGCGTTCTTATGCTTCACGCGTTAGTATCGGAGGGAGCCGAGCTTGTCGCCGATTATATGAACGCAAAGGATAAATTGTTTGACTGGAAGAGCGCGGACAAGACCTTTAAGGAAATATGTCCCGATGTAAAGTCGTTCAAATTTTTGGAGCCTAAGACGGACTTCTTTAAGAAACACGAGTCGCAACTGTAATAAGCGGAAACGGATAAATATAACTCTAAATAACGGAGGAACGGTATGCGCCCGAAAACCGAGGTAAAATATTCGGATAAGGATAATGTAAAATACATGTTAAAAAACTGGTGGAACTTTGATAAAAAGAGTTTTTTTCTGTATTTTATGAGGATTCCTCCGCTTGTAGCCATGCCGATATTGACGGCGCTCATTCCGAAGCTCATGATAGAAGCTATAGAAAGCGGCAGTTCTCCCGGACAATTGCTCTTTATGGTAGGAATGATGTCCTTTCTCATTGCTCTTATCACATGGATAAATCCTTTTTTGCAATCCAAATGCACCGCGGTCGCCGAGAACGTCAATACGGATTACAGAATAAAGGCGTTTAGAAAAATGATGAACGCCGGCTACGAGTACATAGAAAGCGTCAAAGGAAGACTCGCGTTTGAGAAAAGCAAGGGCTTTACTCAGGCGTGGGGGAGCGGGCTAAGAGGCTTTTTTGATTCGGTAGTAAACCTTGCGGTCAATATAACGGGACTTTTTACCTATACGATAATACTTTCCGTTTTGGATCCGGCGCTTATTTTGATAGTTTTTTTATGCGGGGTCGCCAATTTTTTTGCAGAGAGCGTGTATTTAAAATATTCCAAAAAAGCATACGACGACTATAAAGGCTATCATATGCAGACCGGATATATCTTCGGAACGGCAAACGACTACGCGGCGGGAAAGGATGTAAGGATATACGGTTTAAAGGGCTTTTTTGGAACGGTTATAAAAAATATGAGCGCGGGAGTGGCAAAAACCGCCAAGAGACTTTTTGGTATTTCCGCGGGAGCGTCTACGGTTCAGGCTCTTTTGACGCTTGTATGCGAGGCGAGCGCCTTCTACTATCTTTTGAACGGCGTTTTGGCGGATGAAATCACGGTTCCTAATTTTCTCTTTTATTTCTCGCTTGTGACGGGCTTTTTTACATGGATATTCGTATTGACCGGTTCGATTTTTGGAATCAGGCGCATAAGCTTCAACTGCGGCAGATACAGAGAATTTTTGGACTATGAAGAGGACAAAGGACAAAGCTTCGAATATTTACCGATACCGAAAGCCGACGAATTTC
>JAISQX010000200.1 GCA_031273965.1 Clostridiales bacterium | reverse complement strand
CTCCTATTATTGTCACGGTATCATTATACTCCATACTTTTCCTTTTGTCAATACCCTTTTTAAAAATTTTTTAACTTTTTTTGCGCTTCCTTCGGCTCCTTTTGTCCCACTCTCTCCTTTCCCTCTCGCTTTCTTAGCCATTATTCGAAAATTTTAATAGATTCACCCCCAAAAAAATCCGTATTCCAAAAGACCCGCCGACGCCGACGCGCGCGTTCTATATATATTTCTAAGAATAATTTTCGATATCACGATAAATATCCGTCTTGATCCTTACAAATTCGGAATCGTAAAGCTTTCCCGCTCCCTTAGGGGTATTTACCCGATATCTATTGATTATGCGCAGCGGTTTGTCCGAGAATACGAATATCTCGTCCGCCACAAGCAAACCTTCGTCGATATCGTGCGTGACAAAAAACGTCGTGCGCCTGTCGCTCTCCCAGAGCTTAAAAAACACCTCTTCTATCCCCCCCTTGGTCTTTGTATCCAGACCTTTTAGCGGCTCGTCCATAAGTATCGTGGTTGACGGATACGCAAAAGCCCTCGCAAGCGACACTCTTTGAGCCATTCCGCCGGAGAGCTGTCTCAAATACAATTCGCCCGCTTTCTCAAGTCCCACGTCCTTTAAGTTTTTGTATATTACCTCGCGTCTTTCGGCTTTGTCCGGAATTTTTTGTTTTAATATAAAATCAAGATTTTTGTATACGGTCATCTCGGGTATCAGCCTGTCCTCCTGAAAGACGTACGACACGTTCTTGTCCGTTCCCGTAAGGCTTCCTCTTTGCAAAACCAAATTACCCGCAAGCAGATTTAATACCGTAGTCTTTCCGCAACCTGACGGACCCAATATGCAATTTATTGAGTTCTTTGTAAATTCCGCGGAAAATTCGTTCAAAATCACCGTGTCTCCATAGGAAAAGCAAGCTTTTTCAAATTTTATCATTTATTTGAAGCCTCCCCTTTCGGCTTTATCAAACGAAAGACTTTGAATACCGATTTTACGTTTTCGTACTTCCACGGCATGCAAAACCGCATAATAAGCTTAAGCAAGGCTTCGCACAAAAAACTCACCGCGACGGCTATAATCACCCAGACAAACAACGCCGTGTAATCAAACATATTGTATCCGCGGAAAATAAAAGACCCTATGGTATCCCTCGGTATCCCGATTATCTCCGCGGCGATAACGACTTTTATATTCAATCCCAAACCGGCTATTGCGGACGAAAATATATAAGGCGTAACCGCCGGCAGATAGATGCCTGTTATCCGCCTTACTTTTGACACCTTGTAGACCGCCGCCATATCGATTAGTTTTTTGTCGACATTGGTTATCGCGCCGTACATAGTCGAATACAGCATCGGCAGAATAATCAGTACGCCAATGACGATAGCCGTCTTTCTCCCGTCAAGCCACATAAACAAAATGTATGTGACGCCGAGAGTCGGCACCGAGCGGAGAACCGAAACCACGGGGTCAAAAAAATGCTTGAACCTGTCGGACGTCGCCGCCGTTACGGCAAATACAAATCCGAGAACCATGGAAATAAAAAATCCCGCAAGACTTTTTGTAAGCGTGTTGTTTACCGCCGTCCATAGCTTTTGAGTTTTTAATATTTCCGACAGCGCGGCAAAGGCTTTTTGGGGCGAAGGAATGACCCCGCTGCGCTTGAACGTCGTCTCCGACAACAGCCACCAGAGTCCCAACATAAAAAGAAAAGACAGCACGAAGTAAACCGCGCGCTTATATTTCCTCTCATAATAAAAAAATCCCTTATGCTGTTTTTTACCCATTATTCTCCAATAACAATACTGCCCCGTCACAAAACTCTCAAGACCCAAAGCGCCGTTTTATTATGGACGGATAATCGAAAACCGAGCGTATTTTGCGACGACTTTCCTATAGATATTATAAAAATCTTTGAAAGGGCTTTAGGGAAAGACTTCAAAAAAAATCTTTCCCTAACGTCCGATAATTTAACCTTGATAATAAAACGCGTCGCCCGGCTGACTTCCTCCGATAAGATTCGGAGTCAACGCCGCAAGGTACGCCTTGACCGCGGCTTTTGCGTCTTGAGCGCTCTTGAACAAAAACGCGCTCTGTCCGCTCCCCGCAAGGAACGACTCCACCACCGCGACCGAAGGCAATCCCGCGGATTGCATAGCATTTATCGCTATTGTGGCGCAAGCGTTGGGGTTTTCTCTGGCAAATCTCTCGGAATCGTCAAGACGCGCGATAAACTTATCGACAAAGTCCTTGTGACTCTCCGTAAGACTCTTTTTGACGACTACTCCGACTTGGGGATAGCTACCCTCTCCCCAAAGCTCCTGTATATCGAAAGCGTGCCTGACCGCTCCGCCCGAACTATTGACCGCCGCCGTCATAACGGGTTCCGGCAATAGCGCAAATTTTACTTCTTTTCCCTCTATACTGCCCGTTTTTATCGCCTGCGCGACGATATTCGCGTCGCTTAATCCGACAATGTTTACCTTATCGGCGGGCGCCGTTTCTTGATCTTCTATATATCCGATTCCGTTTTTGGTCAAAACGGCTTTTAAGGTTATCCCGGGCGTCGCTGCAAGCTGAAAGGCGTAAATCGTCTGCCCCTTTAGCTGTTCAAGACTCGTGATACCGTTCTCGCGCGTGACGATATGGTTCAAGCCCCAGACCGCGACTCCCGCAAGAACATAATCGTTGCTGTTAAACGCAATCGCACAAACGTTTATCGGCGCAAAAGCGATATCGGGCGTCCCTTGCTGAAGCAACGGCGCAATCTGCGCTCCCGTCACAACCTCGTATCCGACGGAATAATTCTTGTCTATCGCGCCCTCTCCGTCCCTCACCATATCGGCTATCGCCAAAAGCGGCGCGCCGTCCGGAATATAAACGCTTATCTCTACGGATTTATCGTCGTTCTTATTAAAAATCTTATTGACCCACGCGCAACTTGACAACAAGCCCAAGCACGCAATCGCCATAAGCGCAAACAATAATGTTTTTTTCATAATATGTAATCTCCTTTTATATTTGTCTATTCGAATTATAACACCATGCGCGCGCGCTTGTCAAGTAAAATAGTTAGTTCTATCTAACTTTTTTATTTTTATTTTTTTGCCCCTATTATTTCTTTCTCAAATTCGCGTTTTTTATACGCGTTATCCGTAGGAGTTAGCGATTTTGGCATTTTTTTAATATCAAGAAAGCGACGTTAATCGAGCAAGGGGAAATCTAAACTTATAAAATTCTCCCTCGCGCGCGGCGTTATTCTCCGAATATCTTTATTAGCTCTTTTGTTTCAAGCGGAAAGTCCGCGCAATTATTGGGAAGGCAGGCGATTACTCTTACTCCGGTCAAGGCTTCGGTTTGTTCCTTATTGTCGGCGTGCATCGGATTATTCTTGTCAAAATTATTCATTATCACGCCTTTTACGGTCATACCCTTTTGCCGCGCGTATTCGACGGTCAACACCGTGGAATTTATACTCCCGAGTCCCGACGGCGCGACGATGATTATGTCGGTTCCAAAGGCTTTGATTATATCCGTAAGCATGATATTTCCATCGGAATTTTTTGACGGCGCGTAAGAAGTGTCTGACGATACGCTTTTGTCACGCCTCACGGGACAAACTATTCCTCCGCTTCCCTCGACGACGACATAATCGAATAACCTCCGCGCCCTCTCAAAATCGCCGATTATCTTCTCGATTTTCGGGGGATTGTTTTCCAATCTCGCGGCAAGGTGCGGCGAAACCGCCGTTTTGTATATATAAGACACAAGCTCTTCGGGCGCCCCGTCGATTCCGGCAACCGCGCATACGTAATGCGCGTCGCTTCCGGTTACTCTCCCGTCGGCGTCATATTCCGCGCCGCTCAATACCGCTTTGTAATAGCCGGCGTTTATTCGGCTTTCCCTCAATTTTTTTATAATTAACGCGGCAACGTACGTTTTTCCCGCGTCGGTCCCCGTCGCCGTAACAAAAACCGCGCGGCTCACGACAGCCTGACCTCGTATCCGAGTTTTTTAACGATTTCCATATCGTTATCGATGCTTATGCCGCCCGTCGTCAGCATATCGCCCGTCGCCGCCGCGTTCGCTCCGGACAAAAACACTTCCTCGCCCTTGTCGTCAAGAAGTCCGCGCCCTCCCGCCATTCTTATCGCCGCGTCGGGCAATATGAAGCGGTAAATGGCGACTATTCTTCTGATTTCGTCTTTTTTTAAGGTCGGCAAATTCTCCACGGGCGTACCTTTTATGGGTTTTAAAACGTTGACGGGCACGGATTTTATTCCAAGCTCTCTCAGGTCAAGCGCCATGTCTATCCTGTCCTCAAAGCTCTCCCCCATACCCATTATCCCGCCGCTGCAAACCTCCATACCGGCTTTTTGCGCCGTTTTTATCGCGTTAATTTTGTCGTCGTACGTATGCGTCGTGCATATATTGGGGAAAAAAGCGCGCGACGTCTCGATATTACAATGATATCTCTTTACGCCCGCCCTCAAAAGCCTTTGGAATTGTTCAAATTTCAAAAGCCCGTGAGAAGCGCACTTGAATATTCCGCAAGCGTTTCCAATATTTTCATAGTTTTTGCAAACCTCGTCCACTTCTCTATCGTTCAAAGCCCTCCCCGCCGTAACGATGGAAAATCTGTTGACGCCTTTTTTATGGTTGTACAGCGCGCTTTCGGTCACTTCCTTTTCGTCGAGAAGCGAATATACTTCGCACCCCGTATGATTGTGTTTCGATTGGGCGCAAAACTTGCAGTTCTCGCCGCAAGCTCCGCTCTTACCGTTAATAATCGAACACATGTCAAAGCTATTCCCGCAAAAATGCCTTCTTATCTCGTCGGCGCATCCCGCAAGCTCCGAAAGTTCCGCCGCGACAAGCTCCATAGCCTCCCGTTTAGTTATCGCATAACCGTTCAAAATCTTATCTTTCAATTCTGTAACCATAAATCGCCTTTCTTTAATCCCCGTATTCGTTTTTATTCTCGCAACGCTTCAAAAATATTCTTTGGCGGTCTTTGCCGCCCGCGCTCTATCTTTTTTCCTCTTCCATACCGTCCGAAATCGTATCGGGCTTTGAGTCCGGCTCCTCATGATTGACGCTATTAAAAGAAGCCTCTTTATCCGCGACGCGGCTTTTGGTCTCCGTCAACGCCGAAGCGCCCATAGAACCGCCGCCGACCGCTTCGCGTTTTATAATCGGAAGCAACTGCTTGGCTATCCATGCCCCCGCGAAGCACAACAAAATATCTCCCGGCGCTTGTAGGATAAAATCGTACAAAACAAGCGTCCAAACCGAAAGACTATCGCCAACATAGAGATTTGTCATGAGGAAATTGTACGTCATTCCCAGAACATAAACAATCAAGAAGTTTACGAGTCCGGCTATTAGCAACGCCTTGAACGTTGGACTCTTTTGACGCTCCAGAACGTACCCCGCGGCGTAAGCCCCCGCCAAAAATCCCAAAAGATATCCGAAGCTCGGTCTTAACACATAGGCTATTCCCCCGCCGACGGCGAATACGGGCACGCCGATAAGACCCAGCGCCAGATAAATACCCAAAGTTATAGCGCCGCCTTTCTTTCCCAAAAGCAAGCCCGCAAGATTAGCGAACAAAAACTGCAAAGTAAATTCCGACCCGCCCACGGGTATATAAAACCGCGCGCCCGCCGCTATCGCCGCCACAAAAAGCGCGTACAGCGCTATCTCCCTATTGGAAACAAAACTCTTTTTCATAAAAATTATTATATCTTCAAATAAAAAAATTGTCAACCCGTTTAATCGGTTTGGTTGACAATTTTGAAGGGCAAGCGCATGAAAATTTTTTTTGCATGTCCGCCGCCGTTATTTTGAAAGCCCGTTTATCCTTTGACAAAAAACTTTTTTTTCTTCCCGCGTATAAAATCGTTTGTCTTTGCGCAAAATTTCTTCATAAACAATCAAGGAGGTTTTTATCACACTATGGCTAACATTACCGGTAAAGAGTTGGCGGCTATATCCGACTTGCTCAACTACGAACAGGCGGCGTACAAAAACTGCGCGTCTATAAGTCAAAATATTACCGACAGAAAAGTCAAGCAAATGCTCAAAACGACGGGCGAAAGCCACAAAAAAAGATTCGACGACCTCATGTCGTTCTTATCGAAGGAGTGATTTATTTATGAATGCAATGAATTTTACCGAAAAAGATTATTTGCAAGAAATGCTCAATCTCGAAAAAACCATCGTAAAAACTTACGGCGAAATGATTACGGAAGCGCAATGCCCCAATTTAAGAGGCGTTCTTTCCAAAAACTTTGACGAGGCGGGCAATATTCAACTCGGCATCTACAATGCCATGGCGGAAAAAGGCTATTACAAGGTCAAGCCCGCTCCAGCCGCGGATATCAACGAAGCTAAGACCGTTGCCGACACCTTTAAACGAGAAATCGGAAGTCTGACTATCTAAACCGCCTAAAGCGCGGCCAAAAAAATAAACGAGCGGCATTCATATCGGAAACCGCTCGTTTGTTATTCAAAAATTTCCTTTTCTCAAATCTCTCCGTCTTTTTTTTCATCGTCCTGCGGCGCGTGACGACCGCACCCGCAATCGCAACGCCCGTCGCCGCCTGCCTCGGCGCATCCGCCGCATCCGCACGATTTTCCTTTCTTTCGTTTCAAAATATTGTATAACACCGTAAAAGCCACGAGAGCCAATGCCGATATTAATATTATTATTTCAATAGCATTCATTTACAGACCTTTATTTCCTTTTAATTTTTTACCGACTAAATCGACGACGTTAAACTTTATCAAAACGGCGAGCAATGCTCCGAGTCCCAACGTCGCGAGCAACCCCGCCCACCATGCCAGAGAATACAGCGCGCCGACCCAAAATATTATCAGCGACACGACGTACGCGGTAACCACCCAAAAGGCTATCGCCTTAAAGAGCCATTTGCCGTTCCTAAATTCGCCTCTCGCGGCGCCTACCGCCGCCATACACGGCACGCTTAACAGGTTAAACGCCATAAACGCGAACATTGCGGGCACGGCAACGTCCAAAGCTCCCAAGGAGCCGCCAACCGTGATTATCATTGCGCCAAGTAAGGTGGTTCCCACCTCTTCGCCTTCCGTTTCTAACGCTTCATCGCCGTCCATTCCCGCGAATATGCCCATTGTCGCCACGACGATTTCTTTGGCTATAAGCCCGGTAAACGTCGCCACGACAAACTTCCATCCGTTATCGCCCATTCCGAAGCCCAACGGGATAAATATCCAGGTAAAGAACTTCGATATTACTCCCAGCATACTGTCCCCGCTGTCCTCGACCATGACAAACGAAAAACTCAAATTTGTCAGCGCCCATATGACTATCGTCGCTCCGGCGATTATCGTACCGGCTCTTATGACGTAATGCTTTAATTTTTCCCAGAGATGCAAAAGCGTGTTTTTTACTTGTGGCAACCTATACGCCGGCAACTCCATGATAAAAGGCGGCGTTTCGCCCTTTATTATCGTCTTTTTAAGTAGAAAAGCGGATATTATGGCTATGGCTATGCCGAGTATGTACATAGAAAAAACAATCATTTCGGCGTTCAAGCCTCTATAGTAAGCGAACGCTCCGGCAAACGCCGCCCAAATGGGAAGCTTCGCTCCGCAGGAAAAGAACGGCGCAAGGAAAATTGTGCGTTTTCTCTCCTGTTCGTTTTCGAGAGTTCGCGTCGCCATTATTCCCGGCACGCCGCAACCGAAACACATTACGAGCGGCATAAAAGCCTTTCCCGAAAGTCCGAATTTTCTGAATGCTCTGTCCATTATAAAAGCCACGCGCGCCATATATCCGCTGTCCTCTAATATCGAAAGAAAGAGGAACAATACGAGTATCTGAGGAACAAACGACAATACGGCGAATAATCCGCCCAAAAGTCCGTCGTTTATAAGTCCGGCGTACCATTCTCCGCTGCCCTGCAATAGGGTTTCGGACGCAAACTCGCCTATCGACGACGTTAGCGCTTCCATGAGATTAAACAGAATAACTCCGGGCGAATTTAAAGCGTCCGTGCCGAATATATTG
>JAISQX010000151.1 GCA_031273965.1 Clostridiales bacterium | reverse complement strand
CCTGCGCCCCCTGTTCTCCTTGTGCGCCTTGCACGCCCTGCGGTCCCTCGGAACCCGGATCACCTTGCACGCCCTGCGGTCCCGCGAGTCCCGGATCGCCTTGTATTCCCTGCGGCCCTATGGGACCGGGGTCGCCTTGCTCTCCTTTGGGCCCCCGCGGCCCTATAGGCCCGGTTTTACCCTTGGGCCCTCGCGATCCCACCGTACAGACAGGGCAGCGGCATCCGGTATTACAATCGCATTTTCGACAAATATCGGCGTCACAATATTTGCAATGATGAAAATCGCATGAATAATTCACCGCATATCTCCTTTAAGCTTTCCGTTCCTTCGTATATGCCGTTAAAAATAACTTTTACTATATCATTCTATTCTCGGTGACGCTTATCGGTTCTCCCCACGCCATAAAATTTCTAATTATCTATAAGGATGGCTGAATAAAAGTTCTTGATAATGAATGTAAATTTTCCGATTATTTGAGTTGCCGGACTAAGACAAGCCGGCAAAACTACTGTGCTTGAGCGGCGCTGTTCAAACCCGAACACATGGAAAAGCCCGGATTTTGACGAAAACGCCCTTAAAAACGACGAACCCCGCCTTTTTGATAAAGACGGGGTTCGGATTTGGAATTACATGGCGGAGGCGGAGAGATTCGAACTCCCGTGACGTTGCCGTCAAATGGTTTTCAAGACCACCCCAGTACGACCGCTTTGGTACGCCTCCACGCGTTTATTTGCCGAGTAAATTTTTCGCATTTTAATCCGTTTGCAATTTTGCATAAAAGAATTGTGGAAACGCGAACTTCGGTTTGTGTTATAGTAAAAAGATTCGAATAACAATATTGTTGTGTCGTTTTGTCCGATAAGAATCATTTTTGGCGGTTTATTTTAGCCTTTGACTTGTTTCCGCAAAAAACCACCGTAAAAGATTTTACGGTCGCAACCGTTTCGCAGAGTGATTTTTTAAACAAACGATTTTATGACGCCTTTAAACAGCCATTCAAGTTTATCAAAAAAAACCGCCTTTGTCAATCGATTTTTAATTCGCGCCAACCTATATGAGCTTGTGCTTGCCGTATTCCCGAGCGGCTCTCTTAGCCAATATCGCGTTTAAAGAGTCGGATTTCCACCCGGATTTTGCATAGCAATGTATTTCGTTTGCAAGAGCGTAAACCGCGCATTTCAAATTGCATTTTTCGCTTGTCTTAAATTTTTTTTGATAAGCTTCGTAAAGCCCGAAAAAAGGTCCCGTAAGGCTTTTTAGTTGAAAAAGGTCGTATTCTCTGTCTCCCCACATAGAATTAAAAGGATCTATAATGCCCGTAACGGTAAGGGCGCGCTTGTCCGCCATGATATTCATCACGTTCAAATCTCCGTGCAAAAGAACGGGATTTTCGGGTTCTTTGTCAAATATGTAATCAAAATTATCCGCCGCGACGCTCAAATATTCAAACAAACGCGGACTAAGTTTTTTCGTATCTTTCAGAGCTTTCGCTTCAAAAAAAATCTGGTTGAAAAAATCCGAATAAAATTCATACCATGTTTCATTTTTTTTCCCGTTGATAAATCCGTAGCCGTTCCCTATTTTACTATGAATTTCACCGAGAGCGTCGGCGATTGCGTCCGCAAAACGGCGCTTAACGCGTCGGCTTTTAAAAAGAAAACCGCTATGGGAAAGAACGTTTACGCCTTCGATATATTCCATTCCCAAAGCGTCGAAAGGAAGTTCATCGTCCGCGTAATGCAGATAAAAAACCTCCGGAATTTTTATCGGCGACGCCGTCCGCAATAACCGCAACGCATCCGCTTCGTCCTTGCCCATTCCCGCGACTTTAAAAGCCTTTACCACCTCGATATGTCCGTCGGAATATCCCGCTTTAAACGCCAGCCCGTAAGAACCGCCGCCCAAACATTCGATATTAATAATCGGTTTTCCGTATTTCAATTCTCCAAGTTTCTTCATATGCCGCATTAGCGACAGCTTGTCGAATGACACCGACATCCGATTATACCTCTCTTTTCTTTATAAATTCAAACATTCCTATAAGCTCCGCGGCTCTCTTACCAAAAGCTTCCACGGCGTCGCGTATATATTCCTCGTATTCCGTCAAGACTTTTTGCGTTTCTTCCTTTCCGGCGGATTTTAAAAAAGTCATCTTTTCTTTTTTTATGTTATTTAAAAGATTCGCGGAGCCGTCGCCGCCCGTTGTACCAAGTTTCAAAATAGACGACGCGTCAAGCCTGTTAAATTTCTCCTCCTCGGCAAGCTCTTCCGGGGTTTTTACCAATCCCAACAGGACTCTCGTGTCTATCCTCTCCTCATTCGGGCGATTTTTCTCGGCTTCTCTCGCCCTTTCAAACTTATCAAGCCCTAATACGCTTCTTGAATCGCCGCCCTCCGATATATCGGGCGCGGTATATTTGTAGTCGGGTGCCGTCCAAACCATATCGAGCACGGTATCCGATTCGTTTTGAAAAGACGCGGGCTTATCCTCCGCTTTCTCCGAAGGCGCGGGCGCGGGCGCAGCCGGCAACGGCGCGGGCGCGGGCGCAACCGACCCCGCGTTCGCGTTTCCGCGCATATCAAATATAGTGCCCGATGCTCCGCTATGCGAGGCGTCGCGAATGACCGACGAGATAGGCGCATCCGTATCCGCAAGCTCCTCGTCCTCGTTTTCTATCATCGCCAAGTAATCCTCTACCGACATATTCATATCAATCTTTTCTTGCGGCTCTTCTAGCAGATCGTCCTGAAGCTGAAAGTATATGCCGAGTGAATCCGCATACGACGAAAGCGCTTCAAGTTCGGCTTTCGGCGCGCCGCATATCAACGCGCCGGATACCAACGACGCGCGAATCAGATCCGCCGTTTTGTTCCTGTACATGTTGATGATATGCTCCAAAAAGTAGCTTGCGCTGTTGTCGTAATCGACGTCCTTTGCCTGCCCGCTAAGCATTCCCTTCGCTCCCGCCGCTTTCATTATAAGCGCGAGAGCCTTTAGTCTGACGAAGTCCGCCGTCTTTATGATATTATCCGTCATGACCTCGTACGCGAGATTCAAAAGCGCGTCTCCGGCAAGCACGCCCATCGCCTCGCCGTGCATTATGTGCGTGGTGAGCCTTCCGCGCCTCAAAGAATCGTTGTCTAACGCGGGCAAATCGTCGTGCACAAGCGAATACGTATGTATAAGCTCCAACGCTATCGCAAACTGGAGCACTTCATCCTCGTTTTTCCCCGCGAAACGCGCGCCGAGCATGCAAAGAATAGGTCTTATTCTTTTCCCCGTATTTATCGCGCTGTATCGCATAGCCTCATATAGATTTTCACTGACGCCTTTTTCCATAGACTTCAAAAATTCCACAAGCGCGATATTAAACTTCTCCTTGAGTTCGGCGTAAATCTTTTCAAAATTTTCCATATTTTTCCCTTGTTCGATTTGCTTTTAGACCTTTTGAGAGTACCGTGTGCCGTTTTTTGTGTCGGGACATTTTCTTGACGAAAAAATACGGCAAAACCGTTTGAGCATAGCGAAAAATACCTTAATTCATCATAATCTTTCCGGTATTGTTTACGAGTATAAGCCCTTGTGCGTCCGCGTAATCGATTGCAAAATTTACGGCGGACACAAACTCCTGAGAACGTTTGTTTATATCCATAAGCGCGGACATCGCGTCGATTAAATCGGAACGATAAATGCTTATTACGTCTTCGACTATGGCGATTACGACCGCCACATACTCGTTTACGGGAATTTCCGACGGCGCGCGTTTATTTTCACTATCGTCGCTTCGTAAAATATTAAATTTCAGAGGCGTCTTTCTGACAAACTCCGTATCCGCATACTTTTCGATTATTAGCCCGGCATTTCTTATTATGTCCTCCACGGCTTTCGCCGCTTTTGGCGCGACTCGTTGTATGGAATAAGAATTTAATATCTTTTTGACCGCGCTCTTTAACGCTATTGGCTCCTCGACGTTTATCAAAGCGTTAATTTTTTGCAAAACCGCTTTCTTGTTATTTTCGTCTAAGAAATACTCCGCGTCCGCCGTTTCCGATTTTAGGTTCGCCTGCTTATAGTTTTTGACCAGCTTCGATATGAGTTTTTTATCGTCGCCTATACCCGATTGCTTCGACAAAAGTTTCTCGATATAGTCCTTTATCTTTTTTATTTCCCGCTTCGGATTTGCAAAGTAATTTAAGCTCCATATCCTTAAAACGTTCCACCCTAAACGTTTCAGAATATACTGCTGAAGGACGTTTCTATCCCGCGCGGTCTTGCTTTCTTTCGCGGTTCTTCCGTCGCTCATGACGGCGAGAATGAATTTCTTTTTATTTTTAGGATCGACCACTGCGGCGTCGATTCTAAAGCCGGAAACGCCGACGTTGTACTTGCATTCATAGCCTAACTTTTCCAAATCCTTGGCGATAAAATACCCCACGCCTTTCTCGTCGCCGGTGTTTATCCTATCGTTCGCGGAAACGACTGATTTGCCCTTATCGGCATATTCCAAGAACGCCTTCAGATTGGACACGCCCTTGCTGTTCGTCTTGCTCAAATCTATCATGCCGGAGGTCATGGAGCTATATACAACCATTTCGCTCCTCGCTCTCGTGACCGCGACGTTGAGTCTTCTCCAACCGTTAGCTTGGTTTATCGGTCCGAAATTCAAAGTTAGCTTGCCGTTTTTGTCCGGTCCGTATCCGACGGAAAAAAGTATCACGTCGCGTTCGTCGCCTTGGACGTTCTCAAGGTTTTTTACGAATATCGGCTCGTCGCTGTCGTAAGCCGCGGTATCAAGCTTATTCTTTATGAGCGCCTGCATTAGGTTGTCTTCGATGAACGCCTGTTGCGCGGAGTTGAAAGTAACGATTCCTATGCTCTGCTTTCTTGTTTCCTCATTTTTTAAACGCTTTATGACGTCTTCTATGAGCATTTCCGCCTCGCGCTTATTCTGCTTGCTTTCTCCCCTTTCGTATACGCCGTCCGCGTATTTAAATTTTACGCGCGATTCAAGCTCGTCGGGCGACGGGAAGGTCAAGAGGTTGTTGCCGTAATACATCGCGTTACTGAACGCGATTAGGCTCTGATGCTGTGAACGATAATGCCAATTCAAATGCTTCTCGGCAAGCCCCAACGCCAGACAATCCTCCAATATGCTCTCCAAATCCTCTTGCTCCAAATTGTCCTCGTCCGTATAATCGGTTATAAAGAACGACGTGGGCGGTAATTGCTTGGAATCGCCTACTACTATGATATTTTTTCCGCGCGCTATAGCGCCAACGGCCTCGCACGTCGTCATCTGGGACGCTTCGTCAAATATGACAAGGTCAAACATTTCCGCATCCATATCCAAATACTGAGCCACCGATATAGGACTCATAAGCATGCACGGCGCCAGATAAGGCAATAGGTTTTTTGTTTCGTCAAAGAGCTTTCTCAGTGTAATTCCCCTCATATTGCTCTTCGCGGCGCGCTGTAAATATAGGATTTCCAAACTCAAAGCTTCGCTTAACTCGGGTCTGTTGATACGTTCAAGCAAGCGGTAGTTTATTTCCTGTTCGGTCAATTTTTCGTAATGTTCCAAAACTCTCTTAAACTTATCTATGACGTCCTCCAACACCGCTCCGGAAAATCCGGAAAGCAGCGCGTCGTCCTTTATAATCATTTCAATATAGTTAAAATAGACTTTTTTTCTGAAACTCGGAATTATAGCTCCCGCTTTCAGTCTACCGTTAAACAACGGGTCTATGGCAAAGCTCAGACCGTCGGCTTCTAAACTCTCGAT
>JAISQX010000109.1 GCA_031273965.1 Clostridiales bacterium | reverse complement strand
CCGCGATTAATATGAATAACCTTTGGCTTATGTCTTATTTTAGCTTAGCGACGGCAACCTATGCTATTGTCCGCTTGTTTCACTGAAATATATCGGCTCGTTAACGTCTCTGTCCTCGATAAATATCTTGTTTACCGATACCTCGTAAGCGGTTTTTACGATTATTACGCCGTCGATATTCTTCTGATACTCGCGGCTCTGAATCCTTCCGCTTAAGGTAAGATTCTCGCCTACCGACATGTTTTTTACAAAGCGCGCGTTCCTGCCCCACGCTATGCAAGGTATGTAATCCGACTTATTGTAAGCACGGTTTACCGCTATAAGCATATCGGCAATCTCGCGGTTAAACGGCGTCGTGCGGTAAATAGGCGGTTTGCACAAATACCCTGTCAACGTGATAATGTTGGGATTTAGTTTGTCGTCCACCTCGACAATTTCCCTTACAAAAACCGTAAGCATAAGGCGGCTTCTTTCCTCGTCCGTCTTGTTGTAGCTCCTAAACTGCCCGATAACGCTTATCTCCTTGCCTAACTCGGCTTGGCAATCCATAAGCAGTCTCTCGGATACGGTCACGGGTAAAATATCAAATTGTTCGGACAATCTTTTTACCTTAAGGTTGATCTCGTAAAAACCCTCTCCCATCACCTCATGGCTAAACTTAGGTTCGGAATCGATAGTTCCGCGCAGATGCAAAGTATTATTGTTCATCTGTTCATAATTCATATGTATCCTCCAGAAGTTTGTATTATCAAATTTTTGTTTGTCCGGACCAACCTATCGCTTTATTATACTGTATTTTTATGACTTGAGTTTTAACTTATATCGTTTTTATTTATAGTCTGCCGACCCGTATGGTCAATCGTGTAGTTTTGTGTCGCAACAAGCTCGCTTATCAAGGCAAATTCATAACCCATATTCTTTAATGTCGGTATCAATATACCTACCGCCTCCCATACGAAATCGCTGTTGTTGTGAAAGAGTATTATGGAACCGTTCCTCACTTTGCTTAAGACTCTGTTTACTATCGTCGAAGTCTTATTGTCTTTCCAATCAAGGCTGTCGACGTCCCATTGCACAACCGTCAACCCCACTTCCTCCGCCGTTTCAATCAGCTTGTCGTTGTAGCTTCCGAAAGGCGGACGAAAATAGCGCGTTTCCTTACCGGTCAAAGCTTTGAGTTTCTTGTTGACCGACAAAAGCTCGCTTCGCATCCTCTCTTTTGACAGCTTAGTCATATCGGGATGGTTTTCGCTGTGGTTCTCCGTCTCTATTCCCGCGGCGTTTAACATTTTTACCTCTTCTTCGTACTTGTCTATCCAAAAACCCGTCAAAAAAAAGGTGGCTTTTATCTCGTTTCCGCTTATAAGATCGATTATTTTTTGAGTTTTATCCGCGCCCCATGCCGCGTCAAAAGTCAAACATACCATCTTCTTATCGGTTTCAACGCTGTACACGGGCAACTTCCTCATCGAGTACCCCGCATACGCCGCCATAATACGCTCGTCGCTCAGCGGCAAAACGCATATGACAAGAAGCGTAAAAAAAGCCGCGGCTTTTAATATTTTCTTGGGACGTAACATGATTATCATACAATATACTTATTCCGCCATTTAAAAAAACATAACCGCCAATTAAAAAATTTTTTGGTCTAAAGCGGTTTACGGTGCAAAAAAAACGAATAGCTCTTATCAATATATTTAGTCGTTTACAACCGGCGGGTATATAAAAAAATGCTTGGTATATAAGGTTAAACAACCGTTTCGGCAAGAATAATGATACATCAAAATAGTAAAATACTCAATCAATTAATTCAAAGTTTTTTGTCGCGGTTTGCTACTTTTTGTCGTTTTCATGCGTTTATTGACAGGTATGTTCCTTTGTTCCCCAATAATAACGCCATTGAGAGCTTTTTTGACTTACTGGTAAAAAAAACAAGCCGCCTCTGCCCCTAAATAGGCTTTCTGTCCTCTATAGCGCGGGACAGAGTCATCTCATCGGCATATTCTATCTCCGCTCCTACCGGCAATCCGTGAGCTATTCGCGATACGTTAACGCCGAAAGGTTTCAAAATTTTTGCTATATACAGCGCCGTCGCCTCCCCCAACAGGTCCGGGTTCGTCGCTACTATGACCTCTTTTACCCCGTCCAGGCGCATTATAAGCTCCTTTATCTTTATCTCGTCGGGCCCCACTCCGTTATTCGGGTCAAGTACGCCGTGGAGTATATGATATACGCCCCCGTACTCCTTCGCGCGCTCTATCGCCGCCACATCCTTAGGCTCCTTTACGACGAGTATAACGGAACGATCGCGGCGACGGCAAATTTCACATTCGTCTTCGTCGGTAAAATTTCCGCAAATCTTACAAAGCTTGACCTTCCTTTTTACCTCCGACACGGCGTCGGCAAACCCTTCGGCTTCTTCGTCGCTCATGTTAATAACCGCGTACGCGTAACGCCCCGCCGTCTTTTTTCCCACGCCGGGCAGCTTCGAAAAATATCCCGTAAGCCTCGCCACACTGTCTATCTCTCTCAAAATAAACCACCCAATCCGCCCGCTAACGGGCCCATTACCCTCTCGGCTTCCTCGTCCGCCGTTTTGTACGCGTCGTTCACCGCCGCGATAATCAAGTCCTCTAACATCTCTACGTCGTTCGGATCGACTACTTCCGGTTTAATCTTTATCGACAACAATTGCTTTTTGCCCGTCATTGTAACCTCGACGAGTCCGCCTCCGGCTTCCGCCGTTATCTCCGTATCTTCAAGCTCCTCCTGTGCTTTCTGCATGTCTTCCTGCATTTTTTGAGCTTGCTTCATCAACTGCTGCATGTTGCCGCCTCCGCCGCCGAATCCTCCGAACTTTCCCATATTACGTCTCCCTTTTTTGTTTTATTTTTGTCGCCGCGCTTCGCGTTTTTTTCGTTGCGCGGTCTTATACGCTTCGGGTGCCCTTAATTTAAGCCGAAAAGCTCTTTTAACCGCTCTGCCTCCTCGGCGGCGTTAAGTTCCTTTTCCTTCTTAAGTACCGGAACAAGCTTAAGCCCCTCGGCTATGCCGTCCAATATGCCCTGCGCGGCTTTCTTATTCACGTCCAGACAAAAAGCGTTATAATCCGCTTCGTCCGCAAAATAAACGATCAAGTCGCCGGCGTCAAAAGACGCGTCGTATACGTTTTGAACGGACGCATATAACTGAAAAAGCCCTTTTTCTCTGAACGTCTTTATAACGCGCCCCAATATAGCTCTCGCGTCGTATGCCCCGGCGCGCTTTATTTCTTGCGGCGGCTTAACAGCCGCATACGTTTCACGTTCGACGGCAAGAGATGCATTACGGGACGGCTCTATACCGTTTTTTGGGGCTTCCAAAGAGATATTATCCGCTTTTTTTGTTTCTCCCGTAATCGAAATTTTCGCGCCGCTTAGTATGTTTTCCAGATTTTTTATACGTATAACAAGCCCGCTCTCGTCTATTTCATTCAGTCCGTCCGCCGCTTTTATTATGGCGGACTCTAAAAGAACTCGCGGGTTTGACGAATAACGCATATCGTTTTCGGCTTTTACAAAGATATCCAGCGCCCTATACATGAGCTTAGGCTCATATCTCTCGGCGACCGATTTGACCGCCTTATATATTTCATCCGTAAAGCCAGTTCCCTTAGCGCTTCCCGACGCCACGGCAAATATCAAATCGCGAAAAAAATCACACAATTCGCGCCTGACTATATTTATGTTCGAATTGTTTCTCAACAGCTTGCCGCTTTCCTCTATCGCCGCATTGACGTTGCCGGACAATATGGCCGTCGCAAGCGGTATAAACGCGTCGGGCGGACTGACCATCAGCGCTTCTGTCACGTCCCCGTACGTTATCTTGCCATTAGAATAAGACAAGACTATGTCGGCGTACGACAAGGCATCTCTCACGCTTCCCTCGCCGAGCTTTGCCAATGCGTTTACGGCTTCCGTCTCGTATTTTAAATTAAGTTTGTTAAAAATATGCGAAATGCGCCCGGCTATTGTTTCCGTCGGCACAAGCCTAAAATCAAAGCGCATACACCGCGATAAAACCGTTTGCGGCACCTTGTGTATTTCCGTCGTGGCAAGAATAAAAATCATGTGCGCGGGAGGCTCTTCGAGCGTCTTTAAAAGAGCGTTAAAGGCGTTTATCGTGAGCATATGCACTTCGTCTATAATATATACCTTGTACTTTGAATCTATCGGCGGGAAGTTGCTGTTGTCTCTTAAAGCCCTTATCTCGTCCACGCCGTTGTTACTCGCTCCGTCCAACTCCAGAATATCTATTCCGTCAACTCCGCTTAGGCATACCCTGCATTTCCCGCAAGGCGAGCCGTTTACGGGATTAAGGCAATTAACCGCTCTCGCAAATATCTTTGCCGTGGTCGTCTTTCCGGTACCCCTCGTCCCAGTGAAAATATAAGCGTGGCTTATTTTTCCCGTCTTTATCTGATTGACGAGCGTTCTGACGATATGCTCCTGCCCGACCACCTCGTCAAAGGTTGCGGGGCGGAAATTTCTGTACAGAGAAACCGACATAAAATATCCTTATACAATAATTTAAAAATTTGTTTACCTTAAAAAAAATAGGACGGCCGCTTACGGACGCAATAGCCTGTGGACATACTAAGAAGCCGTCGATTATCGCCTCAAACATTTTTACCTTTTTATAACTCTAATAAACCTTTACGGTAACGCCGTTTTTATCAATATCCACCCATTTTCCGTCTTCTTTAACACGCGCTACTCCATCCTCAAACGACATTGCCGCCTCAAAACGAAAATCTATAACCACTGTGCCTTCTTTATCTATAAAACCGGTCTTGTTGTTCTTTGTAACGCACGCCAAGCCTTCTTTGAAGCTCATGCCGAGTTCGTATTCAAAAGGTATCACAACATTGCTGTCGACGTCTATATAACCGAACAAATCGCTCTTTTCGGCGCACGCAAGCCCTTCTTTAAAGGCGAAAATCTCGTCGTAAACAGGCTGAATTTTTATCCGGTTTGTGCTGGGATCAATATATCCCCATCTTCCGTTTCGAGTATATTTCGTCCAATCCGCCTCGGTCAAAGGCCCGGCGGGACGCGCGGCTACGGGCGCCGGCTTCAACGCGGGTTTCGCTTGCTTTTGCGTTGACGCCGAAGCTTTTGCTCTGTCCCCAAATATTTCTTTCGTCCTATTTTTGCCGTTTTCGGCAAAAATAGGCTTATTGGCTTTACGCGAATCTATATCTCTGTTTTTTACAGAATTCTGCGATATATTTTCAGAGGATTGTTGGCGAAAAGCCTCTTCTTTTTCGGATTTCTCCGACAAGCTTCCCTCCGGCTCCCGCGGATCTTGTCTGAAGTCTACGCCTAATGCCGTCAATTCTTTTTTCAATTCCGTAAGATGCTTTTTATTAAAAAATTTAACTCCGAAAATCTCGCGTTCGTTTCTTTTGACAATCGCGCACAGATCGGTTACAAAACCGTTTATGAGCACTTCTTTTAGAGCGTCGCTTATATTCAAGTCCGCGACGGGCTTACTCAATAGCTCCTTGTCGTACGGCGGAACATAGTTCTGCCTTTGTTTTTTGTGCGGTTTATAAAAAGCCATAATTTTTCTCCGAATTTTTTACTATAAGGCATCCGCTAAAATCAAAAACGAACAAATTAAAAACCTTATACGCCGCTTTCGTCCTGCGCCGACGCTAAAGCATTTATTTGACGCTTCATAACTGCCGTATATATTCTAACATAAAAATCATAATTTTACAAGTATTATTGTTAATTTGGTTATATTTAAAACAGCCCAAGCATAATTTTTAGCGTATATACACAACTCAAATACGGAGGCTGCCTTGTATGTTTAACAATAACTCGAATTATTTTATTATAATACTTATAATGCTATTGATATTTTCCGGAGACGGCGAGATGAGAGGTTGCGACAATATCATTCTCATAACCACCGTTATAGCTATGTTGCTGTGCGAGCAACAGAGATTTTTGGCGCGATGATAGATTTCAAAAATAAAAAAACCTCGGCTCATTTTTGCCTAAATTCGGACTAAAGACAACGCCCGGTTCTTTTTTGTATATAAAGAACCGGGCGTTGTATTTAATATGAAGCCGTTTCGCAATCATATGAAACGGCCTTTTTTTTCGGTTAGGCTCTCGGAATCTTTCGCGGGTTTTTTCTAAAAAATCAGACGCACCCTAAGCCGTAAGCGCGTTAATTTTTTTACCGGCGCCGCGCTGAGCGCATGAAATATTTACGATAAATATTCGCGTTTTGCTCCGCTTTAATTCTTAATCTTCTTGCGGTCCAGATATAGGATAAAATATGAAATCCCCACAAAAAACGCCGTAATCACCACGACATATACCGCGACCATCCAACCGGATTGATAGTAGTCGATGAAGAAATACGGAAAGTGTGTCGCTTCTCCGCTTACGGGGTCGATACGGTATACGTAGCCCGAAAATCCCACTATAGTCGCTTGAATAAGATATGCGATAGGAATCAACGTAAAGAGCCAAGGATCGTATTTTTTGAGCTTTCCGCGAGTGGTGAAGAATATGTAATCGGCAATCATCAAAAGCGGCGTGATCAAGTGCAACTGAAGATTTGCAAAGCCGAAGAGAGGAAAATCCGACATATCCGCGCTCATAGAGAAAGCCGCCGGAACAAGCATCGTCCAATACACCAGCATTGTAACGCTGATTGCGATCATGACCGCCCCCGAAATTCTTTCAAAATAACTTGAACTGCCCTTTTTGCCGTTTTTTCCGATATCCGCGATGGTTTTTAATATCACCGCGCCGAAATAAATAAAGACAAGGATATTGCTTTGAAAGGTATAATAAAGCAACTGCGTCAATATAAATTTACCGTTGTGAAAGCAACCGACAACCATTCCCGCAAGACACAATAAAAAGGCGACGATACGAAAGCCCAAAGAAAATAGACGATTTTGTTTCAACATAAAGCAACCTCCGTTCATAGTATGTATATACTATCAAGGGTATATGAATTATATGTGAACTTACCGACGCGCGGGCAACGCCTAATCAGGGCTTGCGCATCCTCATGCGTAAGCCCTAAGCGGCTACAAAAATTATTTGCAGTTCTTGATATGCGCCTCTATAGCGGTCTTTAAGTAATCGTCGAGATTGCCGACTTGCGCGGCTATAAGCGCGGCGGCTTCCGGCGCAAGCAGGTTTTTAGTATTTTCGAGGGCGTAATTTAGAGCGGTTATTTGCGCGTTTACGCCAAACTCGCCTTGCCTTTTAAGGTTATCCACGTAAGTTTGCGCTATCATATCCGCCGATTTTTCGGCAAGCTCACTCGCCTGCGTCAGCGCGGATTTTAGTTCATCGCTTTTCATTTTGTTATTTATGTAATCGATTAGCTTTTTGCCTAAAATCCCGATAAGAGGGAGTACCGCGGCGGTTACGATTGTTCCGATTATTGTGATTGCTATTTCATTCATAGTTTTTTTCCTTCGCGGTCTTTCCCGCCGTTTTAATTTCGTCTATTCTGTGGTGCGCCGACTTCGCGCTTTCGAGGGCTTTTGTCGCGTTCTTGTCCGCTTCGTCTACCTTCTTGTCTATGACGCTTATTTTTTTGTCCGTCGCGTCTTGTTGTCGTTCAAAACGTCGTTCAAATTCGTCTTGTTTTTTCTCAATACGCGATATTATGCTCATGATGTTTTTTATATCCGCTTCCATTTGCCCGCCGCGCCGCCCTTGCGTCACAAGAAAAGCTATAGCCGTTAAGCACACGGCTATTATCGATATAATTGTCGCTATTTCCATGTCCCCTCTCCGTTACTTCTGTTTCCGCCTTATCCTTATTATTTTGCGCGAAGCGCCTCCTTCAACTTTTTATAATCCTCCGCTCCCAGATATTTTTTGACGTACTTATTGTTGTCTACCATGTCCGAGGCTACGCTCTTGTCAAATTCCGAATAAAAAGCGTACGCTCGTTTAAGCTTATCGCCGTACTCGTATTCGGGTGCGTACGTATCCTTTTCGACTCCGGATTCTATATCGGCGACCGAACCTTTATCGGCATTTTCTCCGACGGCTTTTAAAACCGCCTTTATCATGTTTCCCGTTTCTTCCAAAAGCGCATAGATTTTGTCTATATCGTCTTTAAAAGCTTTTTCCGTCTTTGCAATCTCCTCTTCGTCTCTATTAGGAGACGGTATAGAACCGTTATCTTCCGAACTTTTATTTTCTTTTAAATTTGCGTCGTTAGGTGAATATTCACCCGCGTTTTGAGTATCCATATTTTTATTTTCTCTCCT
>JAISQX010000095.1 GCA_031273965.1 Clostridiales bacterium | reverse complement strand
TGTATTTTGAGCGATTGCTTGCCGCTCTATTTCCCTTGCCCTCAAGCTTTTTTTTATTTCTCTCAAGCTCAAAAGGTCTTTTGCCGTGTTTATTTTAGCGGCTCCCGCGTCAAGGATTTTTACTCTAATCATTTTTTTGTCTTAGCCGCGATAGCGCGGAATTTTATTTTTTCGTTTTGAAAACCGCACTCTACGAGCTTTCCTGATATTGCATTTCGACGGATACGTCGGATATTTCCGCTTGTCCGCCGCCTAAAAAGGAAAACGAGAACACATCGCATTGTCTTCCTATGTATACGCGAACCGGGACTTCTCCGCCCTTTACCGCATAATCAAAGACCCTGCCGTCTACTTTTATTCTCAAAGTGACGTCGTGCTTCGTCACAAATGAAATCCGCCTTATAAGCTTCTTTTTTTCGGGCTTTCCAAGAGTACTATACGCCGAGGAGAATAGCGCCGGGAGCGTCGCTCCGCTCATTATTCTGCCGCTCTTATCGAGTTCGAATACGACGCCCTTGTGGTTTATGTCGTATTCATGAGAAAGGCATAAAAAGACCTTCTCCGCCGTCAGCGTTTTGATTCCCGCCATGTCGTTTACGCTTATGCCTCTCACGGTGTTTACCGTTTCGGCGTTCAAATCAAATTCAAACAAAACGTTCCTTTTTGCCCCCGTCGTTTCGCAAAGCACCGCTTCTCCGTCGCCGAAATCAAGACGCGCCGCGACATAATATTTATTGCGGTCATAACAGGCTTTCGGAGAACCGCTCATGTCGGTTATACCGATTACGTTTTCGAATATTTTTTTTACTTTCGCCCCGTCAAACGAATACAAACCGTCTCTTTGCATATAGACGACAGCGTTGCCGCAATGCAGCACCGTGTCCGGTATAAGCCTCGCGCTCAAAGTGCAAACCTTTGTCAGCGATATTCCCTCGCCGCCTCCCTCGTCCTTTAATTTCTCCACGGAAAAATCCCTGAATATATATACGCCGTCTTTAAATTGCACCACCTTTCTCACATAGCCGCCTTCGTCAAAGAAATCGTAATACCCGCCGCCCGCCGAAGCGCTCCAACTTGTCGGGTTGTACGTGTCCGAATACCAGCCCCGCGTTTTATCGCCTCTGAGCGCGGCATAGACTCGTCCCCGATACGAGCACATGGAGCAAACCTTCGGGGCCTGCGATATCATGGAAGCGTTGCCGATACCGTCATAAATATATAAGCCGGCCTCTATCGATATGAGAAGCACGTCGCTTCCGTTATAACGATAATTCAAAAGATCGGCTTTTTCGTAAGTGCGCGGAAGGACAATCCGCGTGTAAGACGAGCTTTCATAAAGCTTAGTCTCATAGAAATATCCTTCCTCGTCGTGCCCTACGAGCCTGTCGTCGGGAGAGTCCGCCGCGGTATCATAGCGCGTATAAATGAACAATTCTTCCAAGGCTTTTGTCCACGCCGGAATTTCAAATTCAACTCCGCCGCCGAGCGGGAGCATCTTCGCTTTTGACAGACCTATGCCCGTCTTGAGCGCGCCTCTTTCCGGTCTATAATTATATATTCGCTCAACCTCTTCGCCGTTATATACGCGTTTAGCCGCGTCGTAAGCCGCGCTTCCTATCGATCCCAAAACCAAAGGTATTCTCACAGTTTGTATTTTTTTTTGTTGACTCGGAGTTTCTTTTCTGTAAAACATGACTTTTCCTCCGTTTTATTGCGGCCATTTTCTTTGCCTGACATTTATCGCGCTTCTTTTCCCCGTCATACCCAGCAGAGAATCCTTGTACCTTTTGTCAAATATCCGGCTTTCGTCAATCATGCCGTTTATCAGGCAATATTCGCCCGCCACGCCCAAAGCGAAAATCCTTTCGGTTATACCGACGTCGGATTCGGTGTCATAATTCAATCCCGTAACCGTTTCGGGCGCATGCGCGTATCTCATGGTCAAAAAAGCGTTGCGCGCTCCGTTTACGTAAATTCTTCCGGGAAATATCGTATACTTTATATTTACCCCCGCGTATTTAAGCGATAAAACGCGCAGCAATTTTTTCCCCAAAGCCGCCGTTTCCGCATAACCCGCCGAATTAAAATACACTTCCTCCTCGCGCAAAAGCGGAAAATAATCCGTGAATATTTCGTTATTCACAATATCCGCACATTGTATCAAGCTTTTTATATCCTTATCCGTTTCGGCGTTCGCGGCGTCCAAATCAATATTCAAGCCCAACATTGCCGCGGCTTTTTTTAAAACGTTCTTTATCAGCATAATCTCCTTCCTTTTATAGCGAGTCATACGGCGGTATGTCCATACCGCCGCGCTCCAAGTAACCGACAAGATATTCGGCTTTTTTATTAGCTTCGTCCCGCGCTCTCTTCTCTTTTTTTTCCGTCAAGGCATTATTTTCTTCTTCCATGCGAAAAATAAGCTCCCGAACCCTTTCTCTCCGTGTCCGCATCACGTATTCCGTAGCGCGGGCGTCAAGCCTGTCGAACGGCAAAACACAAGCTATTCCGTCGCGGCTTTTATCGTTTCTTATCTCAAAGCGTCCGCGTTTTTTATTGTAAACGACATAATAGTCCGCGTCTATTTCTTTAATCCTTTCGGCTATATCAAAAAGGTCGTTTTTTATGGGAATCAGATGACAATCAAGCGGCATAGACTCTCCTTTTAACGTTACGCTATAGCTTCCGACAAATTCTTTATTTTTATCTG
>JAISQX010000035.1 GCA_031273965.1 Clostridiales bacterium | reverse complement strand
CCGCAACCTTGTAGCTTTATTTTTTGCGGCATCATTTTGGTTAAATTCTGTCTTTTGCGCCTTTTAACGTAGCTCCGCTACGCCCTAAGGCACAAAAAGGTCAAAATTTATCTCAAAAGTCCGCTCGCAAAAATCTCAAATTAATTATTCCGTAGCCTCATATTATAAATTAAAGTTATAAAATCAGAGGTTTTTACCATAAATTTTACGATTGCCGATTTTTTTTAGAGGCGACAGATAAGGAGCGTTAAGGCGATGCCTATTATTATTCCAAAAGACTTGCCCGCATATGAAATACTGACCAACGAAAATATATTCGTCATGAACGCGGAACGCGCCGTGACGCAGGATATCCGTCCCATAGAGATAGCGATATTAAATTTGATGCCGACAAAGGTGGAAACCGAGACGCAATTATTGCGTCTTTTGGGCAATACGCCGCTTCAGGTCAACGTTACTCTCTTGAATACGGGCAGCTATAAGAGCAAAAATACGTCGGAGGAGCACCTTGAAAGGTTTTACCGGAGCTTCTCGTCCGTAAAAAATAAACATTTCGACGGCATGATTATTACCGGAGCGCCCGTCGAAACCTTGGCGTTTGAAGATGTTTTGTATTGGAGCGAGCTCAAGGAGATAATGGATTTTTCCGAAAAAATGGTGACAAGCACCATATATATATGCTGGGGAGCGCAGGCGGCTCTATACTATCATTACGGCATAAAAAAGAAACCCTTGAGGACTAAGATGTTCGGCGTGTTTCCGGTTCGGAGGCTGGAAAACGACCCGCTTTTAAAAGGCATGGACGACGTATTTTATATACCGCATTCGCGTCATACCGGAATTGATGAAAAAGCCGTTTATGAGAACGAGAATCTGAGAGTTTTGGCTTATTCAAAAAAGGCGGGAGCCTCGGTGATGAAATCAAAGGACGGTAAAAAAATCTTTTTGACCGGACACTCCGAATACGACAGATATACTTTGAGAAATGAATTTGAACGCGACAAAAAAAAGGGACTTCTTATAAAAGCGCCGTATAATTATTTTTCTGACAAAGAAATGCGCGACGTGGATATGAAGTGGGCAAGCGCGGCAAATTTAATCTTTTATAACTGGATAAACTATTATGTTTATCAGGTGACGCCGTTTGATCTTGAGGTCTGAGGAAGGCTATAAAATTTGAAATCTTTAGCGAAAGTACTCCGCGGTAGAGGTTTATTAAAAAAATTGGGGCAAACGCATAAAATACGTTTGTCCCAAAAAAATTACAGATATTCAAAATTTGACTTTTGGAGTTAAAAGCCGCGCTTTTACGCGCAAACGATTTATCCGAAATATCTCGTAAGTAAACCGATAAAGCCCTTACCGTGGCGCGCTTCGTCTTTTGCCATTTCGTGAACGGTATCGTGAATCGCGTCGTAGCCAAGTTCTTTTGCGCGTCTGGCTATCTTCATCTTACCTTCGCATGCCCCGTTCTCCGCCATAGCGCGAAGTTCAAGGTTTTTCTTTGTCGATTTTGTAAGAACTTCGCCGAGTAATTCCGCGAACCTTGAAGCATGATCGGCTTCCTCGAACGCATATCTCTTGTAAGCTTCGGCTATTTCCGGGTAACCCTCGCGCTCCGCCTGTCTGCTCATGGCCAGATACATGCCGACTTCGGTGCATTCTCCCATGAAGTTTTCTTTGAGTCCGGCAACGACTTCGGCGTCAAGACCCGCCGCAATTCCCACTTTGTGTTCGTCGGCAAACGGCATGTCGAGAGAAATTTTGTTGTTTTCGCCTTGCGCGGCGGCAAGTTCGGTAAATTTGGCTTTCGGAGCCTTGCACTGAGGGCAAAAATCGGGAGCGTCAACTCCTTCGTGGACATATCCGCATACGGAACAAATAAATTTTTTCATAATTTTATCTCCTTATTAAGAATTATTATTAATAGTGTAAATATAATAACATATTTTTATATGCTTGTCAACACTTTTAAGATAAAAAAAATATTTTATATTCAAGAGTCGGCAAAATATCGACGTTCAAAATCGGTATTCGCCGCAGAAAAAGACCGATCGGAGTAGATATGCGCTATAAAATGAGAGTTTACGCGAAGCTTAATCTGTTTTTAAAAGTAAAGGGGTTAGATAAGAATGACCGCCATATCCTTGAAACTCTTATGGCTTCCGTCGGTATATACGATACCGTCGCCGTGTCAAAGCGAAGCGACGGAAAAATTTTTGTCGAAATGCCTTTAAAAATAAGCGAAAAAAATAACGCGCTGATAGCGGCGGAGGATTTGCAAAAGCGGCACGGTTTTGGGGGAGTCGACATATATATAGAAAAGGGAATACCGCTAAAGAGCGGCATGGGCGGTTCGTCCGCCGATACGGCGGCGGCTGTTTACGGACTGAAAAAGCTTTACGGTTCTTTTGACGGGGATTTTTCCGTATACGGCGACGATACGCCTTTTATGTTGTCGGGCGGAGTAATGGAATATCCGTCCTTTTTAGACAAAAAAGACAGAGATAGGTTATTCAAAGTTTTGAGCGGATACGGGCTTGTTGTCTTTAAGCCAAAAGGCGGTTTGCTGACAAAGGACGTTTTTAGAAAATACGATGAAACAAGCGGCTCGGCAAACAAAACGGCGAATATTAAGAGTCTTGTGGACGCAATTCTAAATGATGATAAGCGCGCGATAGAGGCGAACGTATTTAACGACTTGTTTTTTGCCGCGTCAAAGATAGAACCTTCTTTGATAGATATTCGCGACAATATAGCGTCGCGCGGCTCGTTCGCATGCGGTATGACGGGCAGCGGAAACGCCTTTTTCGGACTATACGGTGACGAAAGAGAAGCCGCGGCGGCAAAGGACGCTTTTAAGTTTTTTGACGGCGAGGTCTTTTTGTGCGGCTTTAAGGGGAGAGGGATAGAAGAAGTTTAGCCGCGGCGCGCGACTGGCTTAAGCGGGTTTATAAAGTTTCATACAATTTTCACTTAATGAGGGCGCCTTTTTTATAGCGTATATTGTATATGAATAGGCGCAAAACTGAAAAAACGATTTTTTCAACCGAAAAAATTGTACACCCGTACAATTAAAAAAACTTTTGCAAAACGTATTTACATTCGGGAGAAAGTGTGTTATAATATAATAAAAGTGAGACGACAAAGTCTTACAAAAAAATATTTTGGAGGATACGAATCATGAACAACAAAAAGAAAATGGCTCTAATGACCGCTCTGGTGTTGGTGACAGTTATGTCAGTTATTATGCTGTCCAGCTGCTCGGTTGCTTATTCCGGAGTCTACAAAGGCAAAACGATACTCTTTGGCGTTGAAGTAACGCTTGAATTGGGATTGCTTGACAAAGCGGTATTTACCATGGGAGACGCCACCGAAGAGTATATCTACAAAATCGATTACAAAAAGAAAGTCGTTATTTTTTATGACAAAGACGACAAAGACCAAGAAATCGGACATTTTGAAATCGTCAGCAGAAACGAGCTCAAACCTGCGGGAGCTTTTGAATTAATATACTCGAAAGAGTTTAAGCGCGACGGTATTCTGCCGAAGTTCTTATTCTAAACCGGGTAAAGTTATACGATAAAGAAGAAAACGACCGCTTTTTTAGCGGTCGTTTTCTTTAGTATTGCAACATGCGGGTTAGGCTTGGACGGGGCGTATTTCCTATCGCTTTGCGCGCGTTTCCGGATATGATAATGCCTAAAGAGTTACGGTCAATATAAAGATATCCGCGCCGCCGTAACCGTCTTGATTAGAAATTCCGTTGGCGGAAAGTATTATAAAAGCCGAGCTTTTGTCGTATACTACGGAAAGATTTTTCGGATTCTCGGCGGCAACGGAGAGGTAACCTGTTATCACGAAGTTTGAAACGGAATAAATATTCAAACTGTTCTCGTCAAGCGAATACAGATAAACCGAGGAAGCGAGTGCAAAAGCTTTCAGATTGTCCGAACGGTTCTCTCTGAACAAAATGTCAAAATGCGGACATAGGAAGTAGACGACGGATAGATTTTCGTCGGAAGTTATTAACAGATAGCCAAATTGAGTCTTTTGGACGTTCGATATGATTCCGTCGAAGCTATATTCGGAGGTTTTTATAAATTTTGAGGTATATGTAAGTAGTACGCCGCTGTTCTCGCCCGTTATTACG
>JAISQX010000193.1 GCA_031273965.1 Clostridiales bacterium | reverse complement strand
CCACAAGCCCCAAGTGAACCTCCAAGACCTGCCCGATATTCATACGCGAAGGCACGCCCAAAGGATTCAGAACTATTTGAAGCGGAGTGCCGTCTACCATGAACGGCATGTCTTCCTTAGGCATAATGCGCGATATAACGCCTTTGTTTCCGTGACGTCCCGCCATCTTGTCCCCGACGGATATTTTTCTCTTTTGGGCAATATATACCCTAATCAGTTTGTTTACGCCCGGCGTCAATTCGTCTTTGTTCTCTCTCGTAAAGGTCTTTACGTCTACGACGATACCGCCCTCTCCGTGGGGAACTCTCAAAGACGTATCCCTTACCTCTCTCGCCTTTTCGCCGAATATCGCGCGCAATAATCTCTCCTCCGGAGTGAGGTCCGCTTCGCCTTTAGGCGTAACCTTGCCGACGAGAATATCGCCCGCCCGAACTTCGGCGCCCACCATAACCACGCCGTCCTCGTTGAGATATTTCAAAACGTCGTCGCCGAGATTGGGAATATCTCTCGTTATCAATTCGGGTCCGAGTTTGGTGTCCCTAGCGTCTATTTCGTGTTCTTCTATGTGAATGGACGTAAATACGTCGTCCTTTACCAAATCCTCGCTTATCAGTATGGCGTCTTCGAAGTTGTACCCCTCAAAGGACATGAAGCCTATGAGTATGTTTCTCCCCAGAGCCAATTCGCCTTTTTCCGTCGAATGCCCGTCCGCCAAAATATCTCCTTTTTTGACTTTGTCGCCGACGTTGACAAGAGGCTTTTGATTTATGCAGGTGCCTTGGTTGCTCTTTGAAAATTTTTGCACGGTATAATCGTAATCGATTCCGTCGATACTCTTTACGACAATCTTGTCCGCCGATACGAACAGAACTTCGCCGTCGGTTTTTGAAAGCACCATGACGCCGCTATCGTAAGCTATCTTGTGTTCTATGCCGGTTCCTATTATCGGCGCCTCGGGTTTTAACAGCGGCACGGCTTGTCTTTGCATATTTGAACCCATAAGCGCTCTGTTTGTATCGTCGTTCTCAAGGAACGGAATAAGCGCCGTCGCTATGGAGATCAATTGCTTCGGAGAAACGTCCATATAGTCGACAAGCTCGTTATCGACTTCCCTTATATCCTCTTTTATCCTTGCCGTAACCCTGCGGTTAACAAAACGTCCGTCGTCGTCCAACGGTTCGTTTGCCTGAGCGACTATATAATTGTCTTCCTCGTCCGCGTCCAAATATTCCACGGTTTCCGTCACGATTCTCGTCGCTTTATCGACTTTTCTGTACGGGGATTCGATAAAACCGTATTCATTGACTCTCGCATAAGAGCTTAAGGACGTAATAAGACCGATATTCTGACCTTCCGGCGTTTCTATCGGACACATTCTTCCATAATGCGAATGGTGAACGTCGCGAACTTCAAAACCCGCTCTTTCTCTATTTAAGCCGCCGGGTCCGAGAGCGGAAAGCTTCCTCTTGTGCGTAAGCTCGGCTATGGGATTGGGCTGATCCATAAATTGCGAAAGCTGCGAAGAACCAAAAAATTCTTTTATCGCGCTGGACACTGGTCTGACGTTTATAAGACTCTGAGGAGTCACCTGCGCCAAGTCTTGAGTTATGGACATCCTCTCCTTAACCACGCGCTCAAGCCTGGTCAATCCCACGCGGAGCTGCGTTTGTAATAATTCGCCCACTGACCTTACGCGTCTATTCGCAAGATGGTCTATATTGTCCACTTCGCCAAACCCGTAATTCAATCCGAGGTTATACGACACTATGGAGATGATATCGTCTATAGTTATGGTTTTGCCGACAAGCTTATCCGCGTTTTCTCTTATTATCTCCTTCAATTCGGAGTTGCTCTTGCCTGCGTTTTCCTCCAAAAGAGCTTTCAAAGCGGGAAGATAAACATCCTCTTTTATACCTAATTCCTGAGGCGCTACGTCGACTACGTCGGGAATATACGCGCTTATATTTACTCTGGCGTTGCCTATAAGCTTAAACGGCTTACCATCCTTGCGTCTTAAATAAGCGACGTTGATGCCCGAATCCTGCAAAGCTCTCGCCTCTTCATAATTCAAAGATTTTCCCGCTTCGCCGACCACTTCGCCGGTTTCGGGATCTATGATGTCTTCGGCAAGCTCTTGTTCGGCAAGCCTTGTAGCAAAAGATAATTTCTTATTAAATTTATATCTTCCCACGCGCGCTATATCGTAACGGTTTTTACTGAAAAACAGATTGTTTATCGTCGACGTAATTCCGTCCATTGTCGGAACCTCGCCCGGACGAAGCCTTTTATAAAGCTCCACCTTCGCCTCGTCTTCGCTCTTTTCCTTTCCGCCCATAGAGTCTTTGGCTACGGTAGCCGCCAGCATCTCTTCGCCGCCGAACAATCCGACCAAAGCCGCGTCGCCCCCGAAACCCAGAGCGCGCAAAAGCGTCGAAGCGGTTATTTTTCTTCCCCTGTCGACGTGCACCCAAAGTATTCCGTTTGCGTCCTGTTCAAATTCAAGCCACGCTCCGCGTCCGGGTATTACGGTGGTATTGAATCTGTCGATACCATTCTTATCCTGCACCCTTTCGCAATAAACGCTGGGACTTCTCACAAGCTGGCTTACGACGACTCTTTCCGCGCCGTTTATAACGAAAGAACCGTTCTCCGTCATAAGCGGAAAATCTCCCATAAACACTTCGTTTTCGATGATTTCTCCGTTTTCTTTATTGACGAGTCTTACTTTTACCTTTAAAGGAATAGAATAAGTCGCGTCGCGATCTTTGCATTCTTTTATGCCGTATTTCGGCTCGCCGTCAAAACGGTAGTCGAGAAAATGCAATTCAAGTCTATTGCTAAAATCGGTCATCGGCGAAAAATCTTCCAAAACATCCCTTACTCCGGTTTCTATGAAGTTGCGAAAGGAATTTTTTTGGATTTCGACCAGATACGGTATAGGTAAAACATCTTTAATTTTACCGAAAGACATCCTTTCCGTTTTACCGCATACAATCTTGTGAATTTTTGAAGGCATGAATATTCTCCTTAGAAAATTGTAAATGTATTTTTTAAGTTTCGCTTCGCCTCTGCGAACGATCCCGCCGCGCGGATTTTTGTTTTATTCGCCGCATCGGGTAAAAATTTTAATTAAAACTATTGACATTCATACTCATTACAATGTACAATTAATCGGTGGGTATTTTCTTGTCGGCGCATCATTAACGTCAAAAAAACCGCGCCTTGTTTCCGTTGTTGGAAAAATAGGCGAAAATAACCATTATCGATATTGACACATTTTAATATTATATATTATTACATGTCAACAGTCAAGCAAAATCATTCTCTTTTTGCAAAAAAATTCGTAAAAAGTTTGAATTTTTATAACTATATTCCCCTTTCCGCCGTTCGGAAGCGCATTATTTTTTATGAGAAAAAATTATGGGCAACAACGAATATGAAACGGCAAACATGAGCGCGTAAGTGAGAAGATATTATGAGAAGCCAAAAAACGGCGATACGGAAGCGGAATTAAAGCCGGAACAATGCTGCTATAACGGGCAGAGAACCGCTCAAAATTATTAAAAAGCCGCGGGACAAGGAAGCGACGCGGCGAAAGACATTTTGAAACATATCTAAAAGAATGCCGACATTATCTAAAAATAATATTGCAAGAGCATCGGGACACCGTTGTTCGTCTTAATAAAAAGGAAGTCAATTTATGCGTCTGGACAAATTTTTAAAGGTTTCGCGATTGATAAGGCGCCGCTCCGTCGCGAATGACGCTTGCTCGGCGGATCGCGTAAACGTAAACGGAAAGCCCGCCAAGCCCTCGAAAGAATTAAAAGAGGGCGACATATTGGATATCCTTTTCGGAGAAAAAATACTCACTATCGAGGTCTTGTACCTCAACCCTTCGCCAAAAAAAGAACAGGCTCAAGAGATGTACCGCATAGTCGGAGAGATGCCGAGAAAATAGAAAGGCGCGTTTTGAGGGGAATTTTCAAATTTTATTCTACCCCCCCCCTCAAGATTTTTGCGAATTATAATGCCGCGTTATCAGTTTTTCGTTATAAACGGATTATCGCGCGGACGGCATATACTTATAAAGCTACGCGCGTGCGATAATTCAACCGGCGTATATACGGAAGATTAAGCCTGCGGCATATCTTGCTGCACTTTGGCAAAAGAATATCCGGTCAAATCCGTTGCCGCGCATAAATAAGCGCCATATCGTATTGCTCTAACACCTAATGAAAGAACGCCAAAACGATACGGGCGGGGAAGGAAAATCGTTAAAGCTCACGTCATTAATCCTACAAAGTTTTGAAAGGGTCTTAGTGAAGGTTTTTTAAAAAAATTTTTCACAAATAAAAACTATGAAAATAAACGTTATTATCCCCGCGGCGGGGAGCGGTACGCGCGCAAAAGCCGAGCAAAATAAAATTTTTATCAAGGCCGCCGACGGAAAAACCGTGTTGGAACGTTGCGTGAAAGCTTTTTTAGATACCGACGATATTACAAGGATAATCGTCGCGGCGAAATCCGACGAGGTTTCAAAAATCAAGCTTATGTTCCGTTCCGCGCCAAAAGTCGATATATGCGAGGGCGGCGAAACGCGCGCCGAATCGGTAAAGCGCGCGCTCTCCCTTTTAGAAGACGATTGCGGCGCCGTGCTTATTCACGACGCCGCCAGACCGTATATAGAAAAAGAATTGATAGAGCGCGTCATTTGCGAAACTCTTTTGTACGGTTCGTCCGTTCCGGTTCTGCCCGTTATGGACGCTTTGAAACAAAAGACCTCTTTTAACGGCGGAAGCGCGGTATACCGCGCCGTCGACAGAAGCGTCTACCTTACCGTTTCAACCCCCCAAGGCTACATCAAAGAAGACCTGATACGCGCGTATTCGCATAAGGACATATCGGATTATCACGACGATTCTTCGTTGTACGAAAAATACATAGCGCCCGTGCGCTTAACCAAAGGACAGCCCTCAAATCTAAAGATAACCCTGCCCGAAGATGCGGAGCAGTTCAAAGCGTCCAAAGCTCCGTCTGTTTCTGCGGCGTTCCCGCGTATAGGTAACGGTTACGACATACACAGGCTTGCGGAAGGACGAAAGCTTATTTTGGGCGGTACGGATATCCCGTACGACAAAGGACTCGACGGTCACAGCGACGCCGACGTACTGACGCACGGCATTATCGACGCTCTGCTCTCGGCGTCCGGGAACAAGGACATCGGCACGCTATTCCCCGATACGGATAAAAAATACAAGGATATATCAAGCGTAGCTCTGTTGGAAAAAGTCGCGCGACTAATATATGACAAGGGGTTTTTGATAATCAATATATCCTGCGTTCTCATAGCCGAACGCCCTAAGCTTTCGCCGTATGTCGATGCGATTATCTCCTCGCTCTCAAAAGTCCTAAATATTTCTCCGTCGCAAATATCTCTTTCGCTAAAAACCAACGAAGGGATAGACTGCGTGGGCGAAGGTCTGGCAATAGCCGCTCATTGCGTATGTCTGTTGATTTTAGGCGGATAAAAAATAACGTTTATTCCGCGCTCAAAACCGATTACGCCGAAAAAATAAAAAAGACTTTAGGTATAAAACCAAAGTCTTTTTTATTTTTTTATCTTTTACTTGTTTTCTTCAAAATAGGTCGTGGGGTCTATATTGACGTTTGCCACGGTCAATTCGAAGTGTAAATGCGGTCCCATGTCGGCTTCCAGATATCCGCTTGAGGATACCGCTCCGATTTGCTGTCCCGTCACAACCTTTTGATTCACCAAAACGGTTGGGTTTCCGCTCAAACATTGATATATAGAGCGAATGTCGCCGTCGTGGCGTATGACTATGGTCGTTCCCCAAATCTCGTTCGTGGTTATAGACTCCACCACTCCGTCGTACACGGCAAAAACCTTTGTTCCCTCGGGAGCGATATAATCTATGCCGTAATGCGCTTGCCACTGATTTTGAGACGACGAATATTGTAGCTCATCCTCGTCGTATATCAGCCCAAAGCCCGTACTCGCCTCTATAGGCATACCGAACACCACCGGTGTATTCCCCGTTTCCTCATCAGGTCCCGGCTCCACATTTCCCGTTTCATCGCCGGGTTCGTCAATGGGCGGGAGTTTTTTGTTTGATTGTAAGACAGCCGCCGTTATCATTCCTCCTATGGTTAAAACGCATATCGTCATGATAACATAATAATAATTTTTTTTGAAAAAGTTTTTTACTTTTTCCATGAAATTTTGATTTTGCATGATATTCCTCCGTTTTTGTTACAAGAATTATGTACCGGCGTTTTGAATTTTATACTTCGTTTTCATTTTTTTTATTTTTTTTCGGACGCAATCAAGACTTAATCTCTTGCAAAAAAAGTATACACCGCGACAATCCCGCTAAAATCCTCCCGCAATATACGGGGAGCCGACCAGAATACAGCTTCCGTTGTCGACTATCTGAATATTAATAAACCGTCCCTCAAAAAAATACAGACCGTCGAGTCCGTTTACATATCCGAAACAAATTCGCATTCCGCCGACGCGCTCTTCCTTTACTACGTTTACCTTGAGAATCATTAATACGCTCTCGTAATCCGCGCCTTTATTTATGACGACTGTTTCGGAATAGCTTTTTTCGTCTATGAGAAAACGCCCGTATGTATACTCGACATTTTCAAACTCCGTCATAAAATCACTCAATCCGCGCACTCGGTAATCAAAGAGACACAAAAATAAAATCGCGGCGGTAAAAATCTTTTTTAACTTTACCATGCCGCGATTATTGCCTTTTTTAAATAATATATACTCGGTTAATCCGAAGAAAAAAATTTCATGACGGAAGTTTATATCTCATAATTTGTCTGTAAAAGCAAATATTCTCCGCTTTTAAGTAAGATTTTTTGATGTTTTTCAAATATTTTTTTCGAAAAATAATCTTTGCTCGTCATATCCATAGTAAACTCCGCGTCTTGCTCGCCGCAATTTATCACAACTTCGACGTTTCCGCAAGCAATTTTGTATACCAATAAACACGGATGATTTACAAAGACTACGGTATCAAAAAAATTCTTGTATTCGGTTCGGAATTTTCCCAAGATTCCGTAATGGCTCAGAAGCTCCGTATTTTCCCGTCCGTACGGATACGGAGCTCGATTCAAAGGATCCTCAAACCCCATAAGCCCCGCCTCGTCGCCGTAATAAATCGACGGTATTCCGGGGAGAGTAAATGCTATAAG
>JAISQX010000178.1 GCA_031273965.1 Clostridiales bacterium | reverse complement strand
AATGTTTCCGGCGGTCAAAAACAGAGATTTTCAATCGCGCGCGCGCTTACAAAAGATGCGCCCGTGCTTGTCTTTGACGATAGTTTTTCGGCTTTGGATTTTAAGACCGACGCAAAACTTAGGCGCGCGCTGAAATCCGATGTAAAAGACAAGACGATAATAATAGTCGCGCAAAGAATCGGGACGATAAAAGACGCGGATGAAATACTTGTTTTGAACGAGGGACGCGTCGCGGGAAAGGGCACGCACTCTTACCTTATGGAGAATTGCGACGAGTATCGTGAAATCGCCTTTTCACAGTTAGCGAAGGAGGAATTGTTATGAGCGAAGATATAAAAAACACCCCCCCCCAAAGCCCGACGGATTCCGCCGCTCCTCAATCTACCGGACAGCCGCCGCAAAAACCTATGAGAGGGGTTATCGGCGGCGGACCGATGGGCGGAATAAGCGTTGAAAAAGCCAAGGACTTTAAGGGCACGGTAAAAAAACTTGTTAAGTATATAGCGTCGTATAAGTCTTATATTCTCGTAGTCATAGCTTTTGCCGTGGCGGCGACGGTGCTTGCGGTAATCACGCCGAAGCTTTTGGGCAACGTTACCACGGATTTGATGGCAAACCTCGTAAGCGCCGTGCGCACTCGAACGACGGTTGATTTGACGGCGATAAAGCAAAGTCTTTTGTGGATAATGGTTTTATATGTCGCTTCGGCTACTCTTTCGTATGTTCAAGGCTTTATAATGACGGGCGTCACAATGAAGATAAGTTATAGACTGAGGCGGGATATATCCGAAAAAGTAAATAAACTTCCTTTCGGATACTTTGACACCACCAACCACGGCGAGGTATTATCCCGTCTTACAAACGATGTGGACGCCATAAGTCAGTCGTTAAATCAGATAGTTTCACAGGTTATCACTTCTATAACCGGCGTTATAGGCATAATAGTTATGATGCTTACTATAAGCGGATTAATGACGCTTGCCGCGCTTACCGTTATACCCATATCGTTATTTCTTATGCTGTTTATCATCAGGCGTTCGCAGAAATACTTTAAGGGACAGTTTAAAAACCTCGGAAAGGCAAACGGATATATCGAGGAAATATTCGGCGGAATAAGCGTCATAAAATCCTTTAACGCGGAGGCTAAATCCGCGGAGAAATTTTGCGAATATAACGATGAATTGTACGACGTATCGTGGAAAGCCAACTTTTATTCCGGACTTATGATGCCGTTAATGGGCTTTGTCGGAAACCTTGCTTATGTACTCATGTGCGTCTTAGGCGGTTATTTGGTAATCAGCGGAATAGGCAGCAATCCACTGCAAGTCGGAGGCGTTCAATCCTTTATCATGTATATAAGGCAATTCAATCAAAACCTTTCGCAGGTGGCGAATATTTCAAATATATTGCAACAGACGGCGGCGGCGGCGGAACGGGTATTTGAATTTCTCGACGAGAAGGAAGAGACGGCGGACACGAATACACCGGTTGATACGGAAAGCGTTCGCGGAATAGTCGAATTTAAGAACGTAAAATTCGGTTATACGGAGGACCGCATAGTCATAAACGATTTTAGCTGTTTTGTAGAAGAAGGAAAAAAGATAGCCATAGTCGGACCCACGGGAGCCGGAAAGACGACTATTGTTAAGTTGCTCATGCGTTTTTACGAATTGAACGGAGGAAGCATACTGGTAGACGGACATGATATAAAAGATTTTTCAAGGGACGGGCTTCGTTCGCTTTTTGGAATGGTGCTTCAGGACACATGGCTTTATAACGATACTATAATGGAAAATATCCGTTTCGGAAGAAGCGGAGCTACGGATGAAGAGGTGATAAGCGCCGCTATAACCGCGCGCGCCGACCACTTCATAAGAGCGATTCCGGGCGGCTACAATATGTATCTGAACGAAGAGGCGACAAATATATCTCAGGGACAAAAACAGCTTTTGACGATAGCGCGCGCAATACTCGCAAATCCGAAAATCCTTATATTGGACGAAGCGACAAGCTCCGTGGATACGCGAACTGAGGTACTCATACAAACGGCTATGGACGTTCTTATGAAAAACCGCACAAGTTTTGTGATAGCGCACAGGCTTTCCACTATAAAAAACGCCGATATTATTCTGGTGCTAAAAGACGGCGACGTTATAGAGAGCGGAAGTCATGACGAATTGATGGCGAAGAAAGGATTCTATGCCGAACTTTATCTCAGCCAATTTTCCTTGGGAAGCAACTGAATAAGTTGTCGGGTACGGCGTTGATGTTTTTTAATCGGAAGAATGAGGGAGTGTTTTTAAGTGTCGGGGCGGAGAGAGTATGAATGAAAATATGTTTGACGGAAAAGCCGTCGTATACGATGAAGCGCGTCCGGAGTATCCCGAAGAATGCATGGATTTTCTTTTTTCGCCGGACGGCGGAGGTTTGAGGGCAAACGACGCTATAGCCGATATAGGGAGCGGAACGGGTAAACTGACCGCGCTGCTTGTCGGGCGCGGATGTAAGGTTTTCGCGGTGGAGCCTAACAAGG
>JAISQX010000162.1 GCA_031273965.1 Clostridiales bacterium | reverse complement strand
AGTTTTTTTATTTAAAAACTCGGAATGGTACGAAACGGCGATTATAGCCGCGGCGATACTTATAGCGACGATAGTTTCCACCGTGAGCGAAATGGGAAGCGAAGCGGCGTTCAAAAGATTGCAAGAAGAAGCTTCGCGCGTAAGTTGCAAAGTTATAAGAGACGGAAAGATTTCCGAGGTGAGCGTAAACGAAATAGTCGTCAACGATTGTATTAATCTCCAGTCGGGAGACAGAATCCCCGCGGACGGATATCTTGCGTCGGGACGCTTGGAGGTTGATCAATCGTCTTTGAACGGCGAAAGCAAAGAGGCGATAAAGATTGCGTACGCGGGAGTCGGAGAATATACCGTAAGCCGCGATATAATGAACAAAAATCGGTTGTTTTCCGGAACCGTGGTGTGTTCGGGAGAAGGCGCGATGATAGTCACCGCGGTTGGTGACAATACGTTTTACGGCAGTGTGGCGCGCGAGCTTCAGGAAGACGCAAACATAAGCCCTATGAAAGAGCGTTTGAACGAGTTGGCAAAGAGTATAAGCCGATTTGGATATATCGGAGCTATTCTTGTCGCTATGGCTTATCTTTTTAACGTAATAGTCGTTCAGAACAGCTTTGATCCTATTTTGATAAGAGCTTTTTGGGGCGATACGGCCGCGGTTATTTCAAGGCTCTTGTATGCGGTGACGCTTGCCGTGACGGTAATAGTTATGGCGGTTCCCGAAGGATTGCCCATGATGATAACCGTAGTCCTCACGTCCAATATGAAAAAAATGATGAAGGACAACGTCATAGTGCGAAAGCTTGTCGGAATAGAAACGGCGGGCAGTATGAATATCCTTTTTTGTGACAAAACCGGAACGCTTACGTGCGGAAAGCTTAAAGTGGCGTGCGTTATCGACGGAGACGGAAAGGAATGGGCGGGACAAGACGAACTATTTTCACGGAAGCTTTGGACGGAATATCTATATTGTTCCTTGTATTATAACAATTCCTCAAGCATGTCGAACGGACGGGCAATAGGCGGAAATTCCACAGACCGCACGCTTTTGGAATACGCCTCGGCTCACCGCGCTCGCGATAAGGTTATAAAATTTACGAATATCATACCTTTTTCTTCCGAAGTCAAATATATGGCGACGGAAATAAAGGACGATAACCGTAAAATGACGCTTATCAAAGGAGCGCCGGAGATTTTACTCCCGCATTGCGCAAAATATATAGACGCGCAGGGAAACGAAAAAGATTTTGTCAAGCGCAGACGTATCGAAACCCGTATAAACGAGCTTCAAGCGCAGGCATACAGACTCATAGCCGTATGCGCAACCGACGAAACCTTAAAAGTCGGAGGATTTAAAAATCTCAAGCTCATAGGATTAATATCCGTACGCGACGATATAAGAGAAGAAGCGCGCGACGGTGTGAAACAAATACGCGACGCGGGGATACGCATGGTGATGATAACCGGCGACGCAAAAAACACGGCGGAAGCGATAGCTAAGGAAACGGGTATTTTGGATGTGAAAAATCCCGTTGTCCTAACGGGCGAGGAATTGGATAATTTGAGCGACGAACAGATAAAAAAGCTACTCCCGAATCTTTGCATAATAGCCCGCGCCCGTCCTCTGGATAAGAGCAGGCTGGTAAAAATTGCTCAATCGGCGGGGCTTGTGGCCGGAATGACGGGCGACGGAGTAAACGACGCTCCGGCGCTAAAAAAAGCCGACGTAAGCTTTGCGATGGGGAGCGGCACGGAGGTGGCGAAGGAAGCGGGAGACATAGTTATTCTCGACGACAATTTATTGTCGATAGCAAAAGCCGTGCGTTACGGCAGGACGATTTTTAAAAGCATAAGAAAATTCATAGTCTTTCAGTTGACGTTGAATTTTTGCGCTATGGGAGTGTCGATGCTCGCGCCTCTATTCGGAATAACGGCGCCAATAACCGTGATACAAATACTTTGGATAAACATGGTTATGGACACGCTTGCGGGACTTGCTTTCGGCGGAGAAGCGTCTTTAAAAAAATACATGAAGGAACCGCCAAAAAGACGGGATGAAAAAATAATTAACAAATACATGTGGCTTGAAATACTTTTGGGAGGCGCGGTATCGGTTATTATATGCATGTGGTTTTTGAAGAGCGAATATGTGGCGCAATTATTCTATTATGACAGGGGAGTCAGGTTTTATACCGCGTTTTTTGGGTTGTTTATGTTTATGGGAATATTTAACGCTTTTTGCGCGAGAACGTCGTCGATAAATATCGCCGACCACATAGCGGGAAACAAACCGTTTATTATAATAATGTGCGCCGTCGCCGCCGTGCAGATATTCATACTTTATTACGGAGGACATATTTTCCGTACGGGAGGATTGACGCTCTTTGAATTGCTTTTTATAACGCTTTTGGCCTTTTTAGCCGTGATTGCAAATCTGGCGAGAAAGATTCTTTATAGAGTCTTTAAAATGCAAAACATCGGGGTTTAAAGCGCGTATTGACGCGTAAGCGTTGTGTAGTAATCCGTCAAAGAAAACTATTAGCTATAAGCGTGACTTATGGATTTATAAGATATTATGCTGTACGCTTATTGCTTTTTCATCGTTTATTAATTTACAAGACAGAAAATATGTGATATAATTTTATCCACGAACAAGGGAGTTCACTGTAACCGTATTAGGAGCGACAGGAGCTCCTTTTTTTGTTTACGATTTTTTATATACTGACACAAAAAAATACAGCGGCGGAGCGAGGGCGTATTTTTTTTTAAACAAAAGGGTAGCCGCCGGTATAAATGATAAGGACAACGAAGCTATTATGAGGAAAGAAGGGCAAATAAGAATACCGTCCGGATGCGCAATATCCGGAATAATCAACAAAGACGGAAGAAGAACCGACGGAGGCGCCATCGCGAAGTCTATAGCCGTTATGCATGACAGGTCTAACGGGCTAGGCGGAGGCTTTGCGGGGTATGGAATTTATCCCGAATATAAAGATTTTTATGCTTTTCACGTTTTTTACACCGACGCTCAAGCTAAGCAAGAGAGCGAAAGCTTTTTGGAAGCGCATTTTGATATAATCAATCTGTCAAAAATCCCGACGAAAAAAATTCCCGAAATAACCGACGAACCGCTTATCTGGCGTTATTTCGTCGCGCCTCTGCCTACAAAGCTAAACGACAGCCAGTTGGATGAAGCGGAATATACTCTAAGATGCGTGTTTGCGATGAATACGCGGTTAAAAGGCGTATATGTTTTTTCTTCGGGAAAAAACATGGGCGTATTTAAGGCGGTCGGCTTTCCGGAGGACGTTGCGAGATTTTACAAGCTCGACGAATACAGCGGTTATTCTTGGGTTGCGCACGGCAGATACCCTACGAATACCCCGGGATGGTGGGGCGGAGCGCACCCCTTTGCCATACTTGATTTTTCCGTCGTACACAACGGAGAGATTTCCTCTTACGACGCAAACAGAAGGTTCATAGAGATGTTTGGATACAAATGCTCACTTCAGACGGATACCGAAGTCATAACGTATATATGGGATTATCTCGTGAGGCGAAAAGGTTTGACGCTGAACGAAACGGCGGAGGTTATCGCCGCGCCGTTTTGGGAGAAGATAAACGCTATGGAGGCGGAAGACAGAGAGAGATTGACATATTTAAGAACGACGTATCCCAGCCTTCTCATAACGGGGCCTTTTTCGATAATAGTCGGATTTAACGGCGGACTTCTGGCTCTGAACGACAGATTGAAGCTTCGGTCTATGGTCGTCGGAGAAAAGGATAAAACCGTCTATATAGCCAGCGAGGAATGCGCTATACGCGAGATTGAGATGTCGCTTGACCGGGTTTGGGCGCCTGTGGGCGGGGAAGCGGTAATCGTTACTCTTGATGAAGAGGAGAAGAAATAATGCCGATTAATTACGAAGACAGCCAGTATGAGATAATCAGAAATCGCGAGAGATGTATAAATTGCCGCGTTTGCGAGAGACAATGCGCAAATAATGTACATAGATATAGTAAAGAGCTGGGAAGAATGACGGCGGACGATATATATTGCGTCGATTGCCAGAGGTGCGTTTCGCTTTGTCCGACAAAAGCTTTAAAAATCGTCCCAAATCAAAACTCTTACAGAAAAAACGCAAATTGGAACGAGGCGGCTATAAAAAGCGTCTACAAACAAGCGGAATCCGGAGGCGTTTTGTTGTCCTCAATGGGAACGCCGGAGTCGTACCCGGTTTATTGGGACAAAATACTCATAAACGCGTCACAGGTGACCAATCCGTCCATAGATCCTTTGAGGGAGCCTATGGAAACCCGCGTTTCACTTGGGAAGAAGCCGCAAAACATAAAAAGAGATAAAGACGGAAAGCTGTTGAACACCATAAAAAATTCGCTTTTTTTAAATGTTCCGATAATGTTTTCCGCGATGTCGTACGGCTCTATCAGTTACAACGCGCACAAATCGCTTGCGATTGCGTCTAAGAAATTGGGAATCTATTACAATACCGGAGAGGGCGGGTTGCACAGAGATTTTTACGAATACGGCGGAAATACTATCGTGCAGGTAGCGTCCGGCAGATTCGGGGTTTTTAAGGAATATCTCGACGCGGGCGCGGCGATAGAAATCAAAATGGGACAGGGAGCTAAGCCGGGAATAGGCGGACACCTTCCCGGAGAAAAAATTGTCGACGACGTATCCAAAACCCGAATGATACCTAAGGGTACGGACGCCATATCCCCCGCGCCGCATCATGATATTTATTCCATAGAGGATTTGAGACAACTTGTCTTTTCGCTGAAAGAAGCGACAAATTATTCAAAACCGGTGATAGTCAAGATAGCCGCGGTTCATAATGTGGCGGCGATAGCCAGCGGGATAGCCAGAAGCGGAGCGGATATCATAGCTATAGACGGTTTTAGGGGCGGTACGGGCGCGGCGCCTACGAGAATAAGAGACAATGTGGGAATACCGATAGAGCTTGCGCTGGCAAGCGTGGACGCGCGGCTCCGAGAAGAGGGAATCAGAAACGAAATCTCTCTCGTGGTCGGCGGAAGTATAAGAAACAGCGCGGACATCGTCAAGGCGCTTGCATTGGGCGCGGACGCGGTATATATAGCGACGGGAGCTTTGATTGCTCTCGGCTGTCACCTGTGCAGGTCATGTCACTTGGGTAAATGTAATTGGGGAATAGCCACCCAAAATCCCGATCTCGTTAAGAGGTTAAATCCCGAAATCGGAAGCGAGCGGCTTATAAATCTTGTCACCGCGTGGAAGCATGAAATAGAGGAAATGATGGGCGGTATGGGGATTAACTCCATAGAAGCCTTGCGCGGGAACAGACTTATGCTCAGAGGAATAGGGCTCAACGTCAAGGAACTTGAAATACTCGGGATAAAACACGCGGGCGAATAATGCGAAAGGAGGAAACGCCGTAATGAAAAAAATATATGTTCAAGAGGAATGGTGCCTACGGTGCCGGTTGTGCGAATACGTTTGCGCTTTTGCAAATTCGGGTTACGAAGATATGTCCGCCGCGCTTAAGGACAAGCCTATTAATCCGCTGATTAACGTGGAAGAGAACGGGAAGATATCGTATGCCGTGTCGTGCCGCCATTGCGACGAGCCGTCTTGCGTAAAGAGCTGCATAAGCGGAGCAATTAGCAAAATAGACGGCGTAATAAGAATAGATAGGGATAAGTGCGTCGGTTGTTTTACATGCGTCCTGTCCTGTCCTTACGGCGCGGTCATGGCGGGTCCCGGCGGAGCGGCGATGAAATGTGAGCTTTGCATTAACAACGGCGTCGGTTCGCCGATGTGCGTAAAGTATTGTCCTAACAGAGCGATAATTTTGAAATAGTGCCGGTTGATAAGGAAGAAATTATGAATTATGTTATTATAGGAAATTCGATAGCCGCCGTCGGCGGAATAGAGGGTATAAGGCGCGCGGATAAACAAGGAGCTATTACGGTGATAAGCGCGGAGCCTCATCATGTGTATTCGCGTCCTCTCATCTCTTATCTATTGGAGGGGAAGACCGATTTGCAAAGAATAAAATACCGTCCCGACAATTTTTATGAGACGAACGGGTGCGCGGTAAAAAGAGGAATAAGAGCCGTAAAAATCGATAAAGAAGCCAAAAAAGTCACGTTGGAGAACGGAGAAAGCGTCGGCTATGACAAACTGCTAATAGCCGGAGGCGCGCGTCCTTTTATACCTCGGATATCGGGATTGGAGAAGTACGGCTACCACACGTTTATGACGCTGGACGACGCGCTCAAAATTGAAAAAAAGATTGAGAACACGCCGAACGCGAGAGTTCTGATACTCGGCGCGGGACTTATAGGATTGAAATGCGCGGAGGCTGTTCATAAAAAAGCCAAGGAAATAACCGTAGCGGATATGGCGGACAGGATATTGCCGAGTATATTGGACGCGGAGAGCGCGGGTATTATTCAAAGACATTTGGAGTCGTACGGAATAAAATTTATGCTGTCGGCGGCGGTGGATTTGGATAAAGCGCAATTCGATATTTTATGCGTATGCACGGGCGTAATACCCGAAACGGAAATAGCAAAGGACGCGGGGCTTGAAGTCGGGCGCGGAATAGTAATCGACGCGCGGGCTATGACCTCGGCGGACGATATATACGCCGCGGGTGATTGCACCGAAAGTTACAGCGTCGTAACGCAAAAGCGCGGAGCCGTGCCGATACTCCCGAACGCATACGCGCAGGGCGAAACCGCCGGTATAAATATGGCGGGCGGCGACGCCGAATACGACAAGGCTATGCCTATAAACGCTATAGGTTTTTTTGGAAAGCATATTTTAACGGCGGGCGTATATGAGGGGACGGAGTACAAAAGACTGTCTCAAGGAAGCGTTAGAAAGCTGTTTATGGAGAATAATGCGTTAAAGGGCTTTATTTTTATCGACGATTTTAAAAAAGCCGGAATATACTCGGCGTTGATAAGAGAAAAAAACGACTTGTCCGGACTGGACGCGGATATGCTATTATCGGGAGACATAGGTTTAAAAGCTTATTCGAAAGAAGAACGAGATAAAATACTTCGTAAATAATAGAGACAAACGCAAGAGAGTGTTCCGGAAATACCATAAACATAGAATACTCGGCGCTTTAAAGAGGAAAGTGAGGTAAACGGCATGACTATAGACGCTATGGGAAAATATTTTCAAGACTTAAACGAAGAAATCAAAGATTGCCCCGACGATGAAATAATCGTCAACAATTGCAACGGACAACGGTATATAGGCAGCGGACTTGAGAACAAGGTTCTAAGGATAAACGGAGTGCCCGGAAACGCTTTGGGAGCGTATTTGAATAATTGCAGTATATATATAAACGGCAACGCGCAGGATGCGACGGGCGACACTATGAACAGCGGCAGGATATTCATATACGGAAATTCCGGCGACGCGACGGGTTATGCCATGCGCGGCGGAGCGATTTATATCAAGGGCAACGTGGGCTATCGCGCGGGAGTGCATATCAAATCCTATAAGGAGCTGAAGCCTGTAATTATAATCGGCGGGAGGTCCGGAAACTTTTTGGCGGAGTATCAAGCCGGCGGGGTAATAGTGCTTCTCAATCTGGATAACTTAAAAAATCCCGCGGGCGATTTTATTGCTAACGGGATGCACGGCGGTGAAATTTATATACGTAACGCGGACAAGGATGCGCTTAACCTTTCCTCTCGGCTTTTGTCCGGACAAGCCGAAGACGGCGAGATCTTGAGTATTTCTAAAAATATAGAGGAGTTTTGTCTGGCTTTCGGTTTTGACTACAAAACCGTTATAAGCGGTAGTTTTTTGAAAATTACACCCGACACCCAAAACCCGTATAAGCAATTGTATGTCAACAATTAATCGGGGGGGCGAGTTCGCCGTTAATGATTGTTCACGCTTCCTCGGGGGTATTTTGCCTTAAAGAGATATCGTCGGCGACATTTTTTTGAAAGACGTCCGGCAAATATTTCTTTGCATTTAGCCGCTTTCGTTTGCGTTTTTAAACTTCAGAGTTTTTATTCCAAAAAAAACTTTATAACCGAAAAGATGTTTTTTTCGGTTATATTTATTTTTGCTAAAACACGGTGAAAAAGCTTTTTTGGCTTCAGAATAATAAAGAAGCGTTCGATTCTCAATAAAATAAAAGATTTTCTGTTGTAATATATTGAAAATTATGCTATAATTAAAAAAAATGGTCAACAAAAAATTTTAAGGCAATCCGGAGGCGTTTTTTTATGGAATTTACGGAGGCGTCGTTGTATGAATTTATAAATTCGAACGACGTAAAATTTATACGTTTGGGTTTTTGTGATATCTTCGGAGTACAAAAGAATATTTCCGTTATGCCCGGTATGTTTTCAAAGGCGTTAGACGAAGGTATACCTTTTGATACGGCGGCGGTGAAGGGTTTTTTGGATATTGAAAAAGCCGACTTATATTTGAAGCCCGACTTAAAGACTTTTTCTTTGGTTCCGTGGCGTTCTTATAACGACATGGTTATTCGCTTTATCTCCGACATCGTCAATGCGGACGGCACTGATTTTGAGGGCGGAAGCCGCAATATACTTAAGAAAGTAAAAGCCAAAGCCAAGAATATGGGCTTTTCGTGCAATATCGGCGTCAAATGCGAATTTTATCTCTTTGAAAACGACGCAAGCGGCTATCCTACAAAGACGCCTTTTGACAGCGCCGGATATTTTGATATTTCGCCGCTTGACAAAGGCGAAGACATACGGCGTGAAATATGCTTAACTCTTGATAAAATGGGCATAAGACCCGAAAGTTCTCATCACGAACAGGGACCGGGGCAGAATGAAATAGATTTTAGGTACTCGGATATATTGACGACGGCGGACAATTTTATGACCTTTAAATGGGTAGTTTCGACGATTGCCGCGAGAAACGGAGCCGCCGCGATTTTTGACCCGAAACCGATTCCGGACAAGAACGGTAACGGAATGCATATCAATATTACTTTGATAAAAGACGGCGAAAATATATTTAAACCGAGAAACGGCTTATTGAGAGAAACGGCGAAGCATTTCATAGCCGGAGTTATGAACAGAATAGCCGAAATGACGTTATTTTTAAATCCCGTTAAATCTTCGTATGACAGGTTGGGAAAGTTTACGGCGCCGGCGCATATATCGTGGTCTTATAAGAATAGAAGCCGCCTGATAAGGATAAATTCAGAAAAGGATTTTTGTCATATGGAGCTTCGTTCTCCCGATCCGGTGTGCAATACTTATCTGGCTTTTGCTTTGGTTCTCGCCGCCGGGCTTGAAGGGATAGAGAATAAGCTTGAACTATCTCCTCCTTACGATGAGAATCTAAGCCAGCAAAAAGACGCCAAGATATTGCCGACGTCGATTACCGCCGCTATTGCGCTTGCCGAAAAAAGCAGGTTTGTCAACGGAGTCATTCCAGAAAAGGTGTTAAAAAAGTATATTGAAGCCAAGAAAACGCCGATAGATTAGCGGATATGCTTGCGGACAATAAGCGTTTGCAAGCATTCCTCCGTAATAAAGTGTAAAAACAATTATAGGCGCGCGCAGGCAAAGAATATTTAATTATTTAGCGGATTATTTTTGTCGCAAGGAGTCTTCTTTTTTTTGATAATAGCTGCAATATTGTCTTTAAAAAAACCGGACTCTTCAAGACAAAAATCCTCTCGTAAAATTCTTAAAAAACACTTTGCCGGCACGCCGTATAAGGAGTCACCCTTTTGAGCGAGCATGTCCTTATAGTGTCGTCGCAGGAGTCGGACGCCGACAAGCTTAGCCGTTTGTTTCACTCTTATAATATGGAATCGACGGTTATAAATTGCGCGGGTAAAGCGCGCAGAAAGCTCTTGGAAAACGATTTTGCTATGATAGTCGTCAATACGCCTCTGTCCGACGAGTTTGGGACGGAGTTTGCAGTCAACGCCGCAGAAAAAACCTTTGCGGGCGTTTTGATTTTTGTCAAATCGGATCTTTTTTTGGCGACTTTAGAAAAAGCCGAAAAAGCGGGCGTTTTTGTAATGGAGAAACCGCTTACAACCTCGTTGAATGAAATAATAAGACTTATGCGGGCTATGTCGTTTCGAATGCAATCGGCGCGCCGCGAAAATGAAAAGCTTCAGAAGAAAATCTCCGAAACGCGCGTTGTCGAACGCGCGAAGACGGCTCTTATTCAATATGAAAATATGTCCGAAGAAGACGCTCATAAATTTATAGAGCGGCAGGCGATGAACAGACGTATAGCGAGAGGCGATATAGCCTTGGAGGTTTTGCGAAGATATAACGATTGACAGAACGTCGCGCCGTGTATTTTGCGTATTATGGATAAGAGAAAAAATTGTGGTATTTACCGAGCGCCGGACGTCGTCGCGCTTTTTGGCGGATAACATCATGACCGGTAAAACCTAAACGGCGGAGGAGATAGGAATTTGTGTTATAACACCGATATAAAAAGTATCGCGGTGCCTTTGCGCGGCGACGGCATACACACGGAGCCGACGGCGGTTATCAAAAATTACAAATGGGCGAAAGGGTATAACCCGGAATGCAACGTTTATTTGTCATACGACGCCGAACGGCTTTATATAGGTTTTGAAATCTTCGAAGCGGATGCAATAAAAAAGGCGAAGTATGTAAAAGACGGTCAACCCGTATATAAGGACAGCGCCGTAGAATTTTTTTTTAAGCCTTTTATTGACGACGCGCGATATTTGAATTTTGAATTTAACGCAAATTGCGCCGCGATATTGGGCTTAGGAGAAAAAAAGAACTGTCGAATTTCGCTTATAGAAAAATATAAAAGCCGATTGAACGCAAGAGTTTTTTCAGATGCGAGTAAATGGATCTTGGATTTTCAAATACCGTACAAGCTTATAGGGGAGATTTACGGAAGAAGCTTTGAACCGAAAAGTCAAACGGTGAAGGCAAATTTTTATAAATGCGGCGATGAAACCGAATCTCCTCATTACGGAATGGTCTTTGATATCAATAGCGAATATCCGGATTTTCATTTGCCGGATTTTTTTGGAAGGTTGATTTTTTAGCGTTATGCGATACTATTCCGCACGGTTAATTTTTTTATCGTAAGCAGGATTGAATTTTGAGGCATTCTTTACAATTCTATAGTTTTTGTGGCGATTTTTTCTATAAAAGCGCGGTCGTGCTCGACAAAGAGCATTGTCGGCGAGTATTTTAAAATAAGGTTTTCCACTTGCAGACGAGACAGGACGTCTATAAAATTAAGCGGCTCGTCCCAGATATATATATGCGCGCTTTCGCACAGGCTTTTTGCAAGCAGGGTCTTTTTCTTTTGTCCTTGGCTGAAGTCCGCAATGTCTTTATCAAATTGCTCCCTCGAAAAATCAAGCTTTATAAGGATTGTTTTGAATAAACTCTCGTCTATGCCGTTCTCCTTGGCATAGCTCTTTAATGTGCCGGAGAGGCGTGAAATATCCTGTTGCACATACGAAATAATGAGATTTTTTCCAATACGCAAATTGCCCTCATAAGATATGTCTTCACGGTTCAAAAGCTTCAAAATCGTTGATTTTCCGCTTCCGTTTTTGCCGCGCAAGGCGGCTCTGTCGCCTCTATGGATATCAAAAGTCACGTTGCCGCAAACGATTTTTTTTTCGTATCGAATCGAAACGTCTCTAATTTCTATGAGTTTATCGGCATGGTACTCGATGGGGCGTAAGGTCAGCTCGTCGGTAGTTTCAAGGTTTTTGAGTAACTTCGATTTTTCTTCGGCAGCGTCTGTTTGTCTTTTTTCGATGGCTTTTGCGCGCTTCATCATTTTTGCGGCTTTGTGTCCTATATAGCCTTTGTCGGCGGACAGACCCGACGCAAGAGGCTCGTACTTGCTTTTTTCGACCTTATCAGACCAATCCGCCGTGCGTTTTGCCGCTTGCGAGAGGCGGGCGATATCCTT
>JAISQX010000123.1 GCA_031273965.1 Clostridiales bacterium | reverse complement strand
CCTCCTTTTGACGTGAACGAGCTTCGCCCTAACAATAGACGAGACAGCATTCCAAAAAGAAAGTTGCCGGTCAGTGCAAATACCGGAGATATGTTTGACGGCGAAGAGGTCAATGACTTAACGAATGAAAATACCTTTGTCGCATCCGTTGAAAACGTCGAGCCGGAGACGGACCAAACCTCGATGTTTGAAGATGTAGCGGCGGCATTCGAGCCGGTGGCATCCTCTTCTTCCCCCGCCGCTGCCGCCACCGCTAATAGCGACGTCGTAAAAGACGCGGCAAGCGGTAAGGAAGGCGTCAATGTGGTAGTAAACGTAAACGTCGTCAACGAACCGCCCGCCTCGTCTCACGCTCACGAAAAATCATATGAGGCTTCCGTCGCCGAAGAACCCGCGCAACACCAATCTTCTTCCCCTGCCGATCGCGCTCCGGTTCAATATCCGCCGCAACCGGCGTTCTTTGACTATGACCGCCAAAAGGAAAGCATAAGGATTCAGCACGAGGAATACGACAGAGAATACAAAGAAACTGTTGCCGAAAAAGAGCATCTTGCAACAAAGGCATACGATATTCTCTACGCGCCGTCGGTAGCCGTTTCTAGCGTGGTAAAAGAAAAAATCGAAGATTACCCCGCCTCGTCTTCGTCACATCCTCCTATTCCTCAGCTTTCTTACGGAAAGTTTGATCCGTTCGCGTATGAACAGGATGCGTACGGTGTGAAAAATGCTCCCGTCGACGAAACCAAAGAGTCGGCGGCAAAAATACTCGGCATAGGCAGATATAGAGACGAAGCCGGAAACAACGTCTACGCCAACAAAGAAAATCCGGCAAAGCGGGAAGAAATCCCCGTAAAAGCCGCGGATGAAGCCCCCGTTCTAAAAACGGCGAGCTACAAAGCCGACGCCACAAACAGCCGCGACAAACTTTTCGGAGATGTTTTTTATGATAGAAACACGGATTTTTTGGATAATAATGAGCTTAAAATACAAAAATTTGAAAAATACGACGCGGATAAAGACGCGAACGAAATAAATTATAAGAGCGTATTTGCCAATGAAATACTCTCGAAGCGTTCCGGCGGTTTTGAGGAAAGCGGTATGCCGCCAATGCAAGACGACTTTGGAAACACCGAAACCCGCCCCGTATATTTTAACGACGTAAAAAATAAACTCACGAACGAAGGTTATGAAATTCGCGCTTATAACAAAACCAACACCTCCGAATTTTATGCGAAAAATTATATTTACGGCAGAAAAATCAATATGCTTACTTACAGCGCGGCGTGGATTATCTGGCTGGTTGAGCTTTTGCTTATGAGAAGCGTCTTTAACGGATTATTTAATTTCCAGACGGGCAGTTTCCTCGCGTTGCTATTTATCCCGATTATTGTCCCCGCATATCATATAGCCGCGTATCTTGCCAATCCGGACAAACGCGTGAAGGATAATTTTAACTTAAAGTTTGCGTTAAGGTTAAACCTAATCGTTGCCGCGGTTCTGATAGTTTTGGTATCCGTTATCTCGCTGTTGTTCTTAGGCGCGGCGGACGCTTCTGCGTCCACGGCTCCCGTATCTATCTTAGCTCCGGCTATATTGTTTTTAAATATTCCTCTGAGCGCGTTCATATACGACTCCTTGAGAAAAAGCGGAAAATATAATTTGAATTAGAAATATTTAAATAAAAAACGAGGAAAAATTCGAACGGAATTTCTCCTCGTTTTTTTATGGACAAAAAAATTACTTAGCTCGCCTTTTTGGTTTTAACGATTTGAAAGATATGCGAAAGGATAAAAAAATGTCAACGCGGTAATCTTTCCTCTCACTTCTATACCCGGTTTAAAGTAAGCCGTCCCCTCGGGCAACTTAAAATACTTACCGATTTTTAAAAAGTTATAACTTATATTCTCCGTCGCACTTTCGCGGTGAACGCCGCTATGCTTAAAAAAAATGTCGAAGTATTCCAAATAAAAATTCACGCTTTGCGCTTCGACGGCTCTTATATGCGCGCCAAAAATAACTCCGCGAGCGTTTTTCGCTTCGACAAACGGCTCGTAAGACATCACGGCTTTTTTTTCATCCCACTCTTCCCCGTCGGCTTTTTTAAAGCTTATACTGCATGTACGCGCACCCGATATCGATAACTCGTCGTATGTAAAATCTCCGTTGTTATCGATATAATACATAGGCGCGTCATCCGCGTTTATGATAAAATTAGAATTTAAAAGCAGATTATACAAAAGCGGCACCTCGCTTGTTATGGGGCTATAAAAAATAAATTTTTATTTGCGGGACGGCTACAATAGTGACGGCTACAATAGTATAGTATATGCGGCGATCTTTCAAAAATTCTTATGTAAGCGTCTAAAACATAATGAAAGCGCCTCGCATAACGCCGTAATCAATCGGTTTTTGTCAAAAGAACCACAAACTCGGTTCCCACGCCCTCCGTGCTTGTAAAAGAGATATTTCCCTTAAGTTTATCAATTATTTTTTTTGTAATAGGCAAACCTAAACCGCTACTGCCCTGATTGCGCGATTTATCTCCGACAAAAAATTGTTCAAAAATTTTATCATGGTATTCTTTTTTTATACCTACTCCGTTATCCTTTATCTTAAACATGATATTGGTTTCTTCGTTAAGCTTGATTTCGATTTTACCGTTTTCGTCTGTATATTTTATGGCGTTGGATATTAGGTTGAGCCAAACCAGATACAAAAGTTCTTCGCTGCCTCTGTAATTTATCGGGTCGAGGTCGACAATCATCTCTATGTTTTTACTCTCCCATTCGTTTTGCATAAGTAAAATAATACGCTTTATTTGTTCGTCAAGTCTGAAACAATCCGTTTGTCTAATGATATTCGGACTGTCCAAAGCCGATAATTGGAGCAAATCGTTTGACAGTTTGTGAAGCCTTTCGGTTTCGTTCAATATGATTTCACAGTATTCTTTGCGCTCGTCCGTCGTTATATTATCCTTTTGGAGCAGTTTGGCGTAACCTTTCAAAGATGTTATAGGAGTTTTGAACTCATGCGAAACATTGTTTATAAATTCTTTGCTGAGATATTCGTTCGACTGCAGAGCTTGTATCATCAGATTAAAATTCGCCGTCAGTTCGCTTAGTTCATCGTCAAAATAATCGTTAATATCAAAGTCGAAATTTCCTTTGGCTATTATCTTTGTGGCGGCTATAAGTTTGTTTATCCGGCGAATAACGAGATAATTCGTCGCGAACGCAAAAGCCGTCAGAATAATAACGGCTATGACCATAACGAGTACAAAAAGCATCTCCCTTGTAAGGGTTATGCTTTCGCCGCTCGCGCGCAAAAGAATACCGAGAAAAAAGCTAGTCAAAAGCGATACGATAAATAAAATCAAAAATAATGCGACAATGAGCTTTACCGCAATTTTTTTCATCATTTTTTTATGACTCCTTTATACCCTAACCCTCGTATGGTGACTATCTCAAAATCGTTTATATTGACCAATTTTTCGCGTATTCTTTTTATATGCACGTCCACGGTTCTGTCGTCGCTTTCGCTGTCGTATCCCCATATTTCGTCCATTAACTGCATTCTTGTAAAAATCCTGTCCGGAGTCGATATGAGCTTAAACATAAGCTGAAATTCTTTTTTGGGCATTTCAATAGTACCCTTGCCGGACGTCACCGTAAGGTTTTCATAATTTATCGTTACGTCGTTGATTTTTATGATTTTCTCCATAGCGTTTTTACTTCTGCGCATGAGCGCGCGCACTCTTAGCAACATCTCGTCCATATCGATGGGCTTGACCATATAATCGTCGGCGCCGCTTTTAAATCCTTCCTTTTTATCGTCCAGCGCGCCTTTTGCCGTGAGCATAAGTATGGGAATATCTTTATTGTCCTTTCTTATTTGCGCGGCAAGAACCGTGCCTGATATACCCGGCATCATTATATCCGTTATAATCATATCAAAAAATTCATTGCCGAATTTTTCCAAAGCGCTATCGCCGTCCGCCGCTTCCACTACGGAGTAGTTTTCGTTTTTTAGATATCCGGCTATAAGCTTGCGGATATTCTTGTCGTCCTCGGCAATAAGTATTTTAAACATAGGCGTTCCTCTTTATTAGACCGGCGGTATTTTAACGCCAACCTAATAAATATTATACAATATTATTCAAAATTTGTCATGATTAAAGCTTAAGTTTTTTTATTTCTCGCTAATACGCGCCGTCGCTAACGAGTTTTTAACCATATTTGCAGCCGTCCACAAATTTTTTTATGCGCTTCTTACTTTGCGAACAAAAAACAACGAACCCGAATACAGGGCTTACGCATGAAAATACGTAAGCCCTGCTCTATTACAAGCTTCAAGAAAGCCTTGCTATTCAGTCCTCAATGCCGCAACGGGGTCTTTTTTGGCGGCTATACGACTCGGAATAATACCGGCGATTAGCGTCAACGCCATACTCACAAGTATCAACACGACGGCGTATGAGAACGGTAAACTCGCTATTCCCTCTACTCCGACAAGGTTTTTGATTATAAGGTTTATGGGTAGCGAAAGCAAATAAGTCACGATAACTCCGAGTGCGCCGGCGGTGAAGCCAATCAAAAGGGTTTCGGCGTTAAAGACTCGCGAAATATCCTTTTTTCTCGCGCCTATACTGCGCAATATGCCTATTTCCTTTGTGCGTTCAACCACGGAAACGTATGTTATTATGCCTATCATAAGCGAAGAAACCACAAGAGAAATAGCCGCGAAAGCCGACAAAATAACGGCTATCGTATCAATCAACGTCCCCATAACTTCAAATATCATTCCCGCGAGGTCAATATAAATCAGCTCCTCACCTTCGGCGGCAATAGCGTCGTTGTAATAGTCGAGATATTTCTTAATTGCCTCCTTAGCTTCAAAATCCTTTGGGTAGACGCTTATTCCGGTAGGCGTTTGCAAAGCGCCCGTCTCCCTTAATACGCGTTCTTGCGCCGCGGCGTCGGAAAAAACATTGCCGCCTATAACGTTTATGCCGGAATCCGCAATAATCTCAAGATTTTGCGCCGCGACTATTTTTGAAGCCGAAGCGTCATTAAGCATCATTTTTGTAAGATTTGCCGTATACCCTATTCCGGAAGAAAGCATTGTGCTTTGCGCGTTCTCTTTTATCCTGAATATGCCGACGATGCTAAGCTCGTATTCGCTTCCCGCGGCGGCATATAGAGCAGCGTAATC
>JAISQX010000096.1 GCA_031273965.1 Clostridiales bacterium | reverse complement strand
AAGCGGAGAAAGCTTCGGAGTGCGATTGACGTATTTTATAGAGTCTACTCCTCTCGGCACCGCCGGAAGCGTTAAAAATGCGGCGGATTTCCTCGGCGACGATTTTCTGGTTATGAGCGGAGATTCTTTCACGGACATAGATCTTGAAGCTTTTACCGATTATCATTTCAAAAAGAACGCCTTGTTTACGCTGGCATGCAAGCATTGTGAAAACACTTCGGGATTTGGAGTATTGCAAAAAGAGCCTAACGGCAAAATACTTCGCTTCGTTGAAAAACCGGAGGACAACCGTCCCGGTCTAATAAATACGGGAATATACCTGATAAATCGGCGCGTTACGGACATAATTCCGAACGGATTTTGTGATTTTGGCAGAGATATTCTCCCGCGTCTTGTCGGAAACGGTCTTTACGCCTACAAGACCGATTGCTTTTGGTCCGACATCGGCAGTTTGGCGTCATATTATTCTACCAATTACTTCGTCGCAAACCACATGGAACGTTACTATCACATCTAAAAACTTTTTTCATTTTTAATATTGCATTGCTTTAACGCTATGCCATACGACCAACGTGGCAAACGCTAAAAACTTTTTTGCATACCTATTGCCGTTATTTAAATTAGGTACGCGAAAAAAAATCACACGCCCCCCTTAACGGGCGAAGCGCGCGAAAAAGAGTGAATTGCGTCCGCTTGCCGACGCAAGAGGGGAACTCGGCGAACGAAGCGCATGTAAAAGTGAGCGGGGTTCCTTAAGCCGGGGCTTGCGTATTTCCATGCGTAAGCCTAATTGACCGAAAAATATCCGCAAATTTTGCCGTATGCCATACGTCTATCTATGCCTACGGCAAGTTTATTATTTGTATTTATAGCGATTTAGCGCGGTTTTAAGCGGACGTAAAAAGCAATTCCTTATTTTAAGATATGCGTCTTGCGCATTTTACCGAGTAACTCCCGTTTTTCATACGAATTTGCTTGATTAATTTCAGTAATTATTTTATAATATTTTGGAATTAATAAAACTTATTTTGGGAGATGACGATAAAATGAGAGTTTACAATTTCTCTGCCGGACCTTCGATGCTTTTTGAGGAGACGCTAAAAGAAACTCGCGACACTATGCTATCATATAAGGACAGCGGTTTGTGCGTCGCGGAAATGAGCCACCGTTCAAAGGATTATTCGGAGATACAGACCGAATTTATAACAATTCTACGCGAGCTTATGGATATTCCGCCCGATTACGACGTTCTTCTGCTTCAAGGCGGCGCGTCGCAACAGTTCGACGCGATTCCGCTAAACCTTATAAAGAAAGGAAAAGCCGATTACGTAATTACCGGTCATTGGTCTGAGCGCGCTTTTTCTCAGGCGGCGCCTTATGGAGATATCGTCGCCGTAGCATCCTCAAAGGACGCTACTTTTACATACATTCCGGAGCTTCCCGATAATATTTTTCGCGAGGACACGGACTACACCCACATAACCACAAACAACACCATATACGGAACCAGATACACTAAGCTTCCGAATACAAAATCCGCGCTTGTCGCCGACGCTTCGTCAAACATTTTAGGCGAAAAGATAGATGTTTCAAAATTTGGTATTATTTATGCGGGCGCGCAAAAAAATATCGGACCCGCCGGTCTTACCGTTGTGATAATAAAAAAGGAGCTGATTACAAAGGAACTTCCAAATTGTCCAAAAATGCTTAACTACTACACGCAAGCTTCGGCGGACAGCCTTTTTAATACTCCCCCGTGTATGGCAATATATATGGCGATGCTCAATATACGGCATTTAAAAAAGCTCGGCGGCGTTTCCGCTATTCAAAAAATCAACGAAGAAAAAGCAAAACTCCTGTACGACTTCATAGACAATTCGGGATTCTACAAAAATAACGTAAACAAAGACGACCGTTCGCTTATGAATATTCCATTCCTTTCGCCAAACGGCGAGCTTGACAAAAAGTTTATAAAAGAGTCGGCATCCGAAGGACTTCTGACTCTTGCCGGTCACAAAACCGTAGGCGGAATGAGAGCCTCAATCTATAACGCTATGCCCGTGGAGGGCGTTAAAAAGCTCATTGATTTCATGAAAAAATTTGAGCTTGCCAATAAATAATAATATTTTAACAATTATTATCTTAAGGAGAAAGTATGTATACCGTTCTAAAACTTAACGAGATAAGCGACGAAATCAACGGCGTTTTTGACGAAAAGTACAAATTTACCGAGGACGTCAATTATGACGCCGACGGCGTCATAGTCCGTAGTTATAAAATGGCGGACTTCGCGATAGGAAAAAATTTAAAAGCCGTCGCAAGAGCCGGCGCGGGAGTTAACAATATTCCCATAGAAAAAATGACGGCGAATAATATAGTCGTGTTTAATACTCCGGGTGCAAACGCAAATGCGGTGAAAGAATTGGTAATTTGCGCTCTTCTCCTCTCTTCGCGCAAAGTAGTGGAGTCCATAGAATGGGTTCAAACTCAAAAAGGCACAAAAGACGAGGTTCCAAAATCTGTGGAAAAGTTTAAAAACCGTTTTGTAGGTCCCGAAATAAGCGGGAAAACACTCGGCGTAATAGGTCTCGGCGCCATCGGTATTCTTGTCGCAAACGCCGCGATAGGACTCAATATGAAGGTTCTAGGCTATGACCCATACCTCGGTGTCGACGCCGCCCTTACTCTCAACGCAAAAGTCGAACACACAAAGGATATCAACGTCCTTTACAGCAAATGCGATTATATAACGTTGCATCTGCCCCTGCTCCCAAGCACGCAAGGCATGATAAATGCGGAAACTATTGCAAAAATGAAGGACGAAGTAAAAATAATCAATTGCGCAAGAGGCGAACTGATAAATAACTCTGACATATTATCCGCGGTCAAGTCCGGTAAAGTCGCAAAATACATCACCGATTTCCCCACCGATGAATTGCTTAAAACGGAAAACGTCATAACCATTCCTCACTTGGGGGCGTCAACCCCCGAAGCCGAGGATAATTGCGCCGTCATGGCGGCAAAACAGCTTAAGGATTATCTGGAGAACGGAAACGTCGTCAACAGCGTAAACTACCCTTCCGCGGTTTTAGCAAGAAGCGGCTTGTCGCGTATAACCATAACTCACAAAAACATAAGCAGTATGATAGCTCAAGCGACGACTTTCTTGTCCGACTCAAAAATAAACATTTCAAATATGCTGAGTTCGACAAAAGGCGACCTCGGGTATATGATAATTGACACCGACAGCGTCATACCGCCGGAAACGATAGAAAAAATGAAAAAAATAGACGGCTTTCTACAGATCAATATCTATTAAATTTTGTTTTGAAATTTTTTACTTTGAGGCTGCGGAATAATTAATTTGAGATTTTTGCGAGCGGACTTTTGAGATAAATTTTGGTCTTTTTGTGCCTTCGGGCGTAGCAGAAGCTACGTTAAAAGGCGCAAAAGACAGAATTTAACCAAAAAGACGCCGCAAAAAATAAAGCAACAAGGTTGCGATTAATTATTCCGCAGCCTCTTTATAAAATTGACGGGAGAAGAAGCTTTTAAAAAAAGTTTTCTCCCGTTTTTTTCTTTAAAAGTCTTTTGGAAGGCGGCTATGGCGACGCTTTTCATTGTGAAAACAGGAAGCCTAAAAAATCGGCTTACGCTTTTGCACGCAAGCCCGCAAATAAAAAAGTTCCGTATTCTCTTAAACTATACGCTTAAGAGCATACGAAACCTTAAATTCTCTTTGAGGTTGCGGAACAATTAACCGCAACCCTGTTGCTTTATTTTTTGCGGCGTCATTTTGGTTAAATTCTATCTTTTGCGCCTTTTAACGTAGCTCCGCTACGCCCTAAGGCACAAAAAGGTCAAAATTTATCTCAAAAGTCCGCTCGCAAAAATCTCAAATTAATTATTCCGCAGCCTCTTTGATTCTTTTACACATTTATACTCAGTATCTTGACTTGCATAATTCCGCTCGGAGATAACACGTCGCAGACCGCGCCCTTTTTTTTACCCAGAATTGCTTGCGCGATAGGCGATTCGTTGCTGATTTTATTTTTTGACGAATCGGCTTCAGTATTGCCGACAATTTTGAACTCAAGCTTTTCGTCGTACTCCAAATCCTGTATCTTTACCGTGCAACCCACGGAAACCGTCTTTATATCAACGCTGCTTTCATCTATGAGGATAGCGGCGCTTAGCGTGTCGCTTATCTCCTTTATTTCTCTTTCTACATGCGCCTGTTCGTCTTTTGCGGCGTCATATTCCGCATTTTCCGACAAATCGCCAAATTCTCTGGCTTTTTTAATTTTTTCCGACGCCTGACTCCTGGCTTCAGTCTGTAAAAAAAGCAGCCTGCGCTCTAATTCCGCAAAGCCTTCTTTTGTCAACAATATCTCTTTTGCCATAATATACCTCTTTCTCCCATTCCCGTTTAAGCTTATTATATGCAAGATGCCGCGCCCGAATAAAATTATCGTCTCTCAAAAAACCCCTTGCATACACGAGAAACGATACGGATTATTTTATAATATTACTATGTTTTTGTCAATAAAAAAATTACCTTTTCTCAAAATATACTTTTTATTACGAAGCGCATACGACGTTTTTTAAAAAAACATCTTCCGCGCTTCATAAGTAAAAACCTAACATATCCGAACGACGACCTATTTTAGATACGACGCTTCCAAAGACGCGCCGTCGTAAACACTAAAAAACGCCTTTAAGCCTTTTATTTATAGATTATCCGTGAGCTTAGTCCGCTTCCGTATTGATAACCAACTTACCGAACACGGCGGCAAGAGCCGCGCCGACAAGCGGAGCCACAATAAAAAGCCAAACCTGCGCGAGAGCGTCTCCGCCTATCAAAAGAGCCGGCCCAAAACTTCTCGCCGGATTGACGGACGTTCCCGTAAGTCCTATGCCTATCAAGTGAACAAGCGTAAGCGTAAGCCCTATGATGATTCCGGCTTTTTTACCCGCCGCGGACTTTTTGCTTGTGACCGCGAGTATCGTGAGCACAAAGATAAAGGTCAAGATTATCTCGACAACGAGCGCGCCCCATACGCTTACGTTCGGAGCCTCCCCAAAGCCGTTTTGCCCTAACGAAATTATTTCGCCGGAGTTAACCACGGAATTTAATACGAACAAAAGCACCGCCGCGCCTATTATCGCGCCGACAAATTGAGCTATAACATACCACAAAAATTCAATCCATGAAATGCGCTTATTCAAAGCGAACGCAAGCGACACGGCGGGATTGATATGACAGCCCGATATCGGACCTATCACATAAGCCATCGCGACTATTACCAACCCAAAAGACAGAGCCGTCGGCACAAGACTGCCGCCCGTTAGCGCCGCTACGCCGCATGCGACAAACACAAGTACGAACGTGCCGAAAACTTCCGCGACAGCTTTTTTCCAATCAAAAGAATTTTTCATTGTTTTTCTCCTATTTTTTTCTTTGAATATTTATATTGACTGCATATAGACTTTTTGTGAAAATACTTCGCAAAATTTCGCGTCTTATTTCGCAAAATGTATAACTTATAGTGTGCGCCGGATTATGTTTTTTATATACGATTTAAAAAAAACGCTTCTCTGTACAAAGAAACGCATAAAGTTCGGAACAAAAGGAGACAGAGAAGGCAAGAAAGATAAGGGTAAGGTACCGATACCGCATAAAATATTTAACCGGCTTTCATGCTTACCGTTCCTTTTTTATACTCTTAAGGCTTGAGT